>JBEKBL010000083.1:0-7674 GCA_050015415.1 Solirubrobacteraceae bacterium | reverse complement strand
CGACAGCCGCGTTGCTGACCGCGACGATCTGAAGTGTGGCGCGGTCGTAGGCGATCATCGGCTGCGGGTTCTGTTCGAACAGTAGGCGCGCCTCGCGTTCGCTGACCCGCAGCTGCTCGGCCTGAGCCACGTTCAAGGCCAACTGCCGCCGCAGGTCGCGGTAGCGCATGAACATGCGGGTCGCTGGGGCACTACGCTCGAGTGTGAGTTCGCACGGCCCGAGTTTCATGATCTGACTATCGGTGTCGGCTGCGACCCGCTTTAGGGGTACCTAGCTGTCCGTACCATTGCCGCATCGCTCGAACTGGCCAGCGCAGTGCCTCGGTGACAGGCCTCTCGACCGCTCCGATCAAGGGACTGCGGCTGCGCTCGCACGAGCTCGTCGAGCTCGGACTCGGCGGCGTCGCGGATGACCGTCGCTTTTACCTCATAGATGCGAAGGGACGCATGGTCAACGGCAAGCAACTCGGCTCGCTGACCGCGGTCCTCGCCGACTATGACGCGGGCGAGGGCGAGCTGAGCTTGCGCTTTCCCGACGGCACCACGACCAGCGAGCGTGTCGAGCTGGGCGCCCGTGTGCAGACGCGCTTCCACTCGCGCCCGCGGGAGGCTCGTCTCGTCATCGGACCCTGGGCTGCCGCGCTATCCGATCACGCTGGCCAGGAGTTGCGCCTCGTCCAGCCGGATGCCGGCACGAGCGCAGTCGACCGCGGCGTGGGTGGTGGCGTATCGCTGATGTCGCGCGCCTCGCTCGCGCGCCTGGAGCACGCCGCCGCTAGCGGCATCGATGCTCGGCGCTTCAGGATGCTGATCGAGATCGACGGCGTCGACGCTCACGCCGAGGACGATTGGGTCGGATCGCGCGTGCGGATCGGCGCGGCGCTCGTGCTGATGCGGGGGCACGTTGGACGTTGTCTGGTCACTAGCCGCGACCCCGACAGCGGCGTGGTCGACCTGCCGACTCTCGACTTGTTGCGCGGCTACCGCGAATCGACGGCGACGACCGAGCCGCTGGCGTTTGGGATCTACGGCGAGGTGATCGAGGAGGGTAGGATCGCGCTCGGAGACCCGGTCTTGCCCGCCTGAGCGCCGCTCCTCAGAAGCTCGGTCCCGCGTCCGGCTCAGGGCGCCGCGCGAGCACCTGGTAGACGCCCGTGAAGCCGACTCGAAAGCCGTTTCGGGCGGCGCGCAGATACAGACGGAAGACCCTCACCCGCTCGGCTCCGGCGAGCTCGACGGCGCGCTCGAGGTGCTGATCGAAGCGCGCGATCCAGCGGTTCAGCGTTTCGATGTAGTCGTTCGCCAGGCCCTCGACGTGCTGCGTCACAAGCCCGGCCTGCTCGACGGCGGCGAGCACGCGCGCAAGGTGGAGCGGCGCCGCGTCGGGGAACACGTAGCGCTCCGAGAACGGACCGGCTTCCGGGTCGCCGTGTCGCAACCGCGCGATGCCGTGATTCAACAGGCGCCCGCCCGGCTCAAGCAACGCCGCAAGGCGCGCCGCATAGTCGTCGATCTGGACCGAGCCGACGTGCTCGACCATGCCAATGCTCGCGATTGCGTCGAAGCGCTCCTCGCCAAGCTCGCGGTAGTCGGCGACGCGGATCTCGACCTGGCCGTCGAGCCCGGCGGCGCTCACTCGTTCGCGCGCCAACTGCGCCTGCGGCTCCGACAGCGTGATTCCCAGCGCGTGCACGCCGTGGCGCGCGGCCGCGTGGATGACGAAGCTGCCCCAGCCGCAGCCGACGTCGAGAACGCGCTGGCCCCGTTCCAGTCGCAGCTTCTGGCAGACCAACTCGCGCTTTGCCTCCTGGGCTTCCTCGAGCGTCGTCGCGCCGTGCGAGAAGAGCGCGCAGCTGTAGGTCATCGACTCGTCGAGAAACAGCGCGAAGAACTCGTTCGAGACGTCGTAGTGGTGGCGGACGGCGCGCCGGTCGCGCAGGATGCTGTGGCGCTCGCCGCGTGGGCGCAGCTCGATCTCGGGCACTCGAGCGGGCGCCGTCAGGCCGACTGCCGGTATTGCCGCCAGCGCCAGGCGAACCCGGGCAGCTGCGTCGAGCGGCGGCGGCTTCCAGCTCGCCAACAGTGACATCGCCGCGTCGAGGTCGTCCACTTCGAGCAACCCGGAGACGTACGCGCGGCCGATCCCGAGCTGCCCCGGCGAGCGCAGCACGTGGCTGATCGCTCGAGGACCGACGATGCGAAACACGGGCCCGCCTGGAGCTGTTGCCGCGAGACGCGATCCGTCCCAGAACGCGACCTCGAACGGCCGCTCGGGGAAGATCCGCTCGAGTTCGCGGCCGAGGAAGGTCGGGGTGGCCAGCATCGTCGCCAGGAGGGTATTGCCCGGATCGTCGCTCGCGCATCGACGTGGGGAACTGCGTGGCGCCGCCGGGCTTTGGGCTCCTCCGCTCGCCGCGAGGCGGCCTCGCTGGCGGTGCGTGATCTCTGGTCTCGGTGCGTCTGCGCGTGTCGCCGTCGTTTGCCCTTGGTGCGCCGGGTCCGACTTGCGCCTCTGGACGTCTGTTCGAAGGGGCCGGTGGCCGCTGTTAGGCTCGCTGCTTGGTGTTGCGAGCGCGGATTGCGTTGATTGCGGCGGGCCTGGGGGCGATCGTCTGCTCAGTCGGTGTCGCGTCCGCCACGACCTCGAGCTACCCGCTCGGCCGGGGGACGGGTGGCTGCCCTGTGTTCCCGGGCAGCAGTCCGTGGCACGAGAAGGTTGCGGATCTTCCTGTCAGCCCGCTGTCGAACGAGTACATCGCTTCGATTGGCGCCGATCTGAACCTGCATCCTGATTTCGGCCATGAGCGCGCCTACGGGATTCCCTACGCCGTGGTTCCGCCTGGGCAGCCGAAGGTTGCGATCCACTTCACCGCCTACGGCAGCCAGTCGAACCCGGGCCCCTACCCGATTCCCGCCGGAGCGCCGGTCGAGGGTGGACAGAGCGCCAGCGGGGACCGGCACGTGATCGTGCTCGCCGAGGGCACCTGCAAGCTCTACGAGTTGTGGGATGCCTACCCGCAGGCGGACGGCTCGTGGGACGCCGGCTCCGGGGCCGTATTCAATCTGCGCTCCGACAAGCTGCGGCCAAACGGCTGGACCTCCGCTGACGCCGCGGGGCTATCGATCTTCGCCGGTCTGATCCGCTACGACGAGATCAAACGCGGTTACATCAACCATGCGATCCGCTTCACGGTGCCAGAGACCCAGGCCGGCTTCATCCACCCGGCGACCCACTTCGCGTCGAGCTCGACCAACCCGGACCTGCCGCCGATGGGCCTGCGCCTGCGGCTCGAGTCGAATTACCCGATCGCGACCTTCCCGCGGACCGACCGGATCATCCTGCGAGCGATGAAGACCTACGGCCTGATCGTCGCCGACAACGGCAGCCCGTGGTTCTTCCAGGGCGCGACCGATCCGCGCTGGAACGACACCGTGCTCGACGCTTTGAAGACCGTCCCAGGAAGCGCCTTTCAGGTCGTCGAGACCGGACCGATTCTGCACACCGGCTGAACGCCGCCTGCTTCACCGGCGCCCTCTAGGCTGCAAATGGGAGCAGTCGATCCGAGAGGAGACGCCAGATGCTGTTCGGCGATGACCACGTCAAGCGCTACATCGAGACCGACGGCCAGGAGGGCCACGCGTGGCAGGGGACGACGGCACTGATCCTGACCACCAAAGGTCGGCAGAGCGGCGAGCCACGTAGCACGCCGCTGATCTACCAGCGCCACGGCGACGACTACCTCGTGGTCGCTTCCAAGGGCGGCGCCGATCAGCCGCCGGCCTGGTACCTCAATCTTCTGGCCGAGCCGCTGGTCGAGCTTCAGGTGCTCGGCGACCGCTTCCCTGCCCACGCACGGACCGCGAGCCCGGCGGAGAAACCGGAGCTCTGGGAAATCATGCTCGGCGCCTGGCCGGCCTACGCCACCTATCAGGAGAAGACCTCACGCGAGATTCCGGTGGTCGTACTGGAGCGCACCTGACGCGAGCAGAGCCCGCTGGCGAACCGCTCGCGCTCGCGGCGTTCGCCAGCGGACTGATACCGGCGTAGCCTGTAGACAGTGGATCGCAAGCTCGGTAACCGTGGCCGGCCGCACAGCTCGCAAGGCCGCTCACGGCTGCACGCGCCAGACGGCGCACGCGGCGGCGCGCGTTCACCGCTCACGGTCAACGGTCCGCCGAGTCCGCCGGCGCGCCGGCGGCGCAAGCCCACACCGCGGGTGCTCCTGTTAGTTCGCTACGGCGTGCCCATCACGATCATCTTGGCGGGCGCGATCGCGCTCGGCTTCGGAACCGAGGACTCGTTTTACGGTGGGACCAGCCTGATCGGGGCCGGGCTGTCGGTCTGGCTGATCAGCTGGGTCTACCGGATTGGGGTCCGCGGCGACCAGGATCGCGACGCGGAAGACCAGGCACGCCGCTATTACGATCGCTTCGGGCGCTGGCCGGACGAACGGCGCTGAGGCTTCTACTCGTTCCAGCTCGCGTTCGCTCCGTGCGCTGAAAGCACGGTTGGCTCGCCGCCGGCCCATCGGATCGACTCGACCGAGGTTGGCGCGCCTACGAAGCCTTTCGTGATCAGGACCGTCCCGCCGTCGCGCGACAGCGCGTCGGGGATGTCACCGTCGGTCACGCCGTTGAGCGCTCGCGCAACCGTCGCCTTGCCGCCCAGGCTGACGGTCCACGCGGCGCTGGTGTCGGTGCCTTCGAAGTCGGCCAGTACGTGCTCACCGGTGGCCGACACCGCAACCGGCACGAGTCCCGCGACGAGTGGCCCAACGGACATGTGTGTGAGCTGGGTTGCGTCGCGACCGCTCGGCGCGATCGACCAGAGCTGGTTGATCGCCTCGTCCTGCTCGCCGCGCGAGCGCGACCGCGCGAAGACGATTTCCCGAGCTCCCCAGATCGGGTCGAAGCTGTGACCGTCGCCGGTCAGCCGGCGCCTGGAGGAGCCGTCGGCTGAGCTGATGAAGAGGTTGATCGGTGCGCTGCCCAGAAGCGACTTGGCGAGTGCGTAAACGACGTCATCTGAGGCGTTGGGGGCAAAGCACGCGCCCTCGACCACGCCCCGCGCGATCGTCGTCACCGATCCGCTCGCGGCGTCGATCACCAGCAGTGGGCCGGTGTTGCTGCTGTCGGAGCCGTAGGCGAGGAGTAGCTTCGAGTCCGTCGACCAGCCGACCAGCGTCAGGAAGCCGTCGTAGTGGTAGAGCCGCCGCGTCGCGCCGCCCCGGGTGGAGTAGGTGAGGAGCTCGGAGGTCGCATTGTCCTGCGGCGGTAGCAGCCTGATCGCTGCCACCAGGCTGCCGGAGGGTGAGACGATCGCGCTCATTCCCGGCCCGAGCTCGCGCGGATTGCTTCCGTTGAGATTGGCTATCTCGACGGAAGGGTGCAGCGTGCGCGAGTTGGTGATGAAGGTCAGGTAGGCCGGTGCGCGCGCCTGCGCGAGGCTCGTGACAAGCAGGCCACCGGCCACGAGTGCGGCTGCCAGTGCAGACGAGGCGTTGCGCCCAGCCGCACCGCCGAATCGCCTCATCTCCTGCTCCTCCCGCCGACTGTCCGCAGGCGCCTAATGATTCCAGCTCGCCTCGCTAGCCGGGCTGGCCAGCAGGCGTTGACGCGCGCCGTTCCAATCGAGCGACACGATCTGGCCGGCGCCGCTTGTCCGCTCCTCGAGCAGGATCGTCTTGCCGTTACGCGAGATCCCCTCTGCGACGACCTTCGCCCCCGCGACCCTGACACGGCGCACCGACCGGTGGCGGCCCGCGAGGCCGAGCGCCCAGACCTCGACCTGCCCGAACAGCGTGCCGGGCGAGTAGAAGTCGCCGACCAGGCGATCACCGTCAGCCGAAAGCCAGAGTGCCGCACCCGTGCTCCCGGCTTCGGGCGGGCCTGCCGCGAAGTCGCCGATTCGCTTCAGTCCGCGCCCGGTAGCACCGATCTGCCACAGCGCGTATAGCGGCGAGCTGCTCTGGCTGCCCAGTCTGAGGAGCTTCGCAAAGACGATTCCGTGAGCGCCCCAGACCGGTGTACTGGCCAGACCCGAGCGCGTAAGCTCGCGCGTCGGGCCACCCCTAGCCTCGGCCTCATAGAGCAACGACTCGTTGTCGTCGAGCTGCGCGACGCTGGCGTCGGAGTAGACGAGCCGGTCCGGCAGGTCCGGCGCGAAGCTCGCACCAAGAAAGTCGCCGGTCGCGATCGTCCTGACGTGTCCGCTACGAACGTCGAGCACGAGTAGCGCGCTCTCCTCGCCCGCCTTGCTCAGCTCGTTGGCCGTAAGTGAGACGTAGCGCGAGTCGGGCGACCAGGAGCGCAGCCGCGCTCCGTCGGGCGAGAAACGCGGCGCGGCGAGCTGGGCGACGACCCGTGGCACGCCACGGCCCGCCGTGGGGTACAACGTGAGCGTGGCGTTCGACTGGCCCGTGCTCAGGGCAAGGACGCGGGTGCCGTCTGGCGAGAGGAGCGCCTGCGAGGCGTCGCCAAGTGCTCGCGCAGCGCCGCCGGACGGCGAGCTGAAGCTGAAGGTCTGGCCGCTGCTGCGGTAGATCAGCAGCTGTCTTGCGGGTGAATGGATCGACGATCCCGCGGCAGCGCAGCCGGCCAGCGACAGCGCCAGCGCGCCCGCGCCCATGCGGCGCAGGCGCTCCGCGGCGAGGCGCGTCCGCGGCTTGCGTCTGAAGATCAATCTGGGCCGCCACAGTATCCGCACTCGCGAGGCCGGATCGTAGTCGCTCGCGCTGGGGCTACCAGTCCCAACTGGCGAACGCAGCGTGCGCCGCGAGCGTCGTCGCCGTGCCTCCAACCCAAGGCAGCCATACGACGGTCTGCCCTGAGAAGTCGTCGTTCGAGAGCGATCCGGAGCCCTCGGTGACGAGGATCGTCTCGCCGTTGCGCGAGATCGCGTTGCCGGTCACCGGCGCGTCGGGGGAACCGAGCTCCGACACTATCGTCGGCTTTGCTCCGAGGCTGACCGACCAGGTCTCCGTGGCGCCGTTACCGACGAGGTTTGCGAGCAAATGCGACCCGTTCGCCGAGATCGCTACCGGCTCGAGGCCGTAGAACGGGGCACTGATGGCGTCGTTCGTGAGCTGGCGGGAGCCGTGTCCGTTCGCTTTGATCGCCCACAGTTGATAGGTGGTGCTGGTGTGAGAGGCCTCACGTGAGAAGACGATGCCGTCCGGTCCCCAGAGCGGGTACTGGCTGAGACCATCGTGAGTGAGCTGGACCGGCCTGCCACCTCTCAAGGACGCCGTGTAGAGGTTGACGCTTGCCGTGACGAGCAAAGACGTCGCCTTCGCGAAGACGAGCCGATCGGGCATCGTGGGCGCGAAGCTCGCGCCGTTGATAGTGCCGGTTGCGATCGGTCGCGCTTTGCCTTTGAGGGGGACGACGACGAGCGCGTCGCCGTCCAGCACGGCGATCCAGGCGCTGTCCGGCGACCAGGCGAGGATCGTCAGCTGCGAGGTCGACCGGCGCAGGGTTCGCACGGCCGCCGGCGTCTTCGACACGCTGTACAGCACCAGCGAGGAGCCCTGCGGTGGCGAGCCGGTGCCCGGGCGCACGGCGGCGACGAACTGGCCGTTCGGCGCCAGCACAGCCGTGCTGGCGCTGCCCAGCAGGTGCGGGTCGCTACCGGCCGCACCGGCCAGCATCACCTCTGGTCCGCTGGTCGCGGCG
>JBEKBL010000082.1:0-8428 GCA_050015415.1 Solirubrobacteraceae bacterium | reverse complement strand
GTCGCATCCCCGTTCAGGCTGGAGGCGTCTACTGACCCGCCGTTGACGGGGACACTGTCACCGGTGACCGTCGATCGGGTGGGTGGCGCCGGAGCGGTGAAATTTGCGGCCTCGGTATCAAGTGTTGGAGCTGCGGTCGCGTCGATCATGCACGGTGTGGAGTCCGGCCCGCTGCAGGAGTCTCCGCTCCACATCCCGTAGCCGTAGCCAGCGCCGGTGTCGGGTTGCGCTGTGATGGTTACCGTGTCGCCGGGGGCGGCTGCACAGCTGGCGCTAGAGCCATCTGGCGCCGTGGCGCAGGCTCCAGCATTGACGTCGTCGGCGGCGGCGACGGTGCCGCCTGCCCCGGCGGTGACAGTGATCGCAGAGCCCGTCACGCCGTCCGCGATCCTCGCAATCGGGTCGCCGGTTGGGGCGCCCGCGCTGGTACCGGTGTCACTCGGTCCGGCTTCGGCCAGCTTCGTGCCAGGGTCCGCAGTGCGCACGGCGGCGCCCGAGCGAGGTTTGGCGGTGCGCAAGCTGCTGGCAACCGCTCGGGACGAGCTGGTCGCGGCCTTGACGGTGCCGGTGCTGCCGAGGTCCGATGACGCGATCGGCAGGCGCACGGCGTGCGTCCCGCCGCCGGCGCCCGCGACGAGGGCGGCTGTGCCGAGCGCCGCGACCGCGATCAGCGCGATCTTGAGGGCGGACGCATAATCCGGCCGTTAGCCTCGGGGCGTTAGACAGCCGGACCGCCGGCACTCGCCGGGTCCAAGGTAGTCATGTCAGGGCTCGGGCGCGGGTCGGACACAAGGCTGTGCGTCAGCCGACTGTGGGCTTGCAACAGCACCGGGTCGGCCCCGAGACCCTCATCGTCGATGCTCGGCGGGAGCTCGTGGAACGGTGGCTCCCACTCACCGTTGCGCGCGACCTTGCGGCTGCTCACGCGCTCGCGGAAGATCACCGAAAGGGCGCGCATGCCATCGCGAGCCGCGTTGAGCTTGCTCTCGCCGCTGATCCGCTCGTATTCGATCGATGGGACCTCCGTGACGAGCAGGCCGGCGCGAGCGATTCGGATGTTGATGAGCGTCTCAACCTCGAAGCCCGAGCTCGTCACGCGCATGTGAGGCAGGCAGTAGCGCCAGAAGGCGTTGTAGCCGTAGCAGAGGTCGGTGTAGCGGGTGCGGAAAAGCGTGTTGACCGCGACGTTCAAGAGCCTGTTGCCGGTGGCGCGAACGCGTGTGAGGTCAGCGCTGTGACCGCCCTCGAGGTAGCGCGAGCCCTTCGCGAAGTCGCTACCGCTCAGCAGCGCGTCGATGAACACCGGGAGCTCGGCCGGATCGGTGGAGCCGTCCGCGTCCAGCATCACGATTATGTCTCCGGTCGCTGCCGCGAACCCGCATGCGAGGGCGTTGCCCTTGCCACGCGAGCGTTGCATCAGAACCCTGATCTCGGGCCGGATCGCCCGCGCTACCGCGATCGTGTCGTCGACGGAATGGCCGTCGACGAGGAGCACCTCGTCGACCATCGTCGGGATCCGCGTCAGTACGTGCGGGAGGTTCGCGGCCTCGTTGAGCGTCGGGATGACCAGACTGATCGATACCTGCTCAGGCCTCGTCACATCGGCTCCCAAGCCATTCTCGTCGCTCCACGCGCTGATCACCTGCTGCCCCTGCGGTTGTCGACGCTTGTTGCGAGCATCACGTGCTGCGAGCCCACTGATCCCACCTGATGCGATCGGCGCGCCACCACGCGAGGGAACATAACACGTCGTCTGCGCGATTCGGGCTGGTCAGGCAGGAAGATCACCTCGCACGGATCGTTATCACCAGTGACCATCCGAGGCATGCCAATTACACGCGCCAAGCGGGGTATTCTCAGGAACTCGTGCGGGTGGACAGCGCTGAGGTGGCGCGCACCGGCTCCTCGCGCGTTGCGTGACGCGGCGCGCAACGGCAGCGCCGGCCGCGGCGGCTCGACCGCCCAGGTCTTGCTTGCGCTCGCGGCGCCAGGGGCTGGTATCGAATTGCCGTCGATAACCCGCACGACGCCGGGCTGCCTGCCTAAAATGAACGAGGTGCTGATCAACGCGACGGCTCTTTCACGGCCGATGAACGAGCGCGGACAGCTCTCCGAGTCGAGCCATCTCCCGAGGATGCGCGCGGACCGCCCAGACCCATCGTTGCTCCGGAATGCCGTGCTAGCGCGGCCAGCCTAGCTCGGTGGCGAGGCATAAGAGCAAGCGCGCGCGCCGGAACGCCAATCCTCCGAGCCCAGCGCCAAGCCTCCGAGCCCAGCGCGGTGAGCGTCATGAGGCTGAGGCGCAGACGGCGACGGCCGTCTCCCACGCTCGCTCGATGACGGCCGCCAAGGCAACTCGATTCGCGCGGCTGCCCGATTACGGCGACGACGATGTGCCGGTTTCCCGCGGCTCGACGCTCGTCCTCGACGGCGGTGGCAAGCCGCACAACGGGGCTGTGCGCGGCGGGGTCATTGTCGATGAGCCCGAACGAGAGCGTGCACCGCTTCCACACGAGTTCGACGAGCAGCTTCGCGATGAGCTCGGAGTACCGGCCGCCGCGCTTCCCGACGACGTCGAGGCGGCGCCCGCAGTCGTCGCGGCAGCCGAAACGAAGCGGGCGATGCGCGGGCTGTTCGGCCGCGACTCGGCCTATCTCGTGGTCGCCGCGTCGCAGTCTGCGCTGGCCGCCCTCTCGATCCCGATCACGACACGGCTGCTCGGTACCCAGTTCGCCGTCATCACGACCTCGCTCGCCGTGATGCAGGTGCTCGTGGCGGTCGGTCTCTTCAGTCTCCCGACCGCTATCCAGCGCAACTATCGCGAGGCCGACGGCGGGCGGAGCGCCAGGCGGACGATCACGCTCGCGATCATCACGGCAGCGATCACGCTCGTGGTCGCGTACTCGACCGGCCCGCTTTGGGCACCCGCGCTGGGCCTCGGCGCGTTCAGTGCGCCGCTGCGCTACGCGGTCATTTGGGCATCGCTGACGGCCGTCACCTTCGCCTCTGTCGCCCTGCTGCGCAGCCGCAACGTGTTCCGAGCCTACGCCCTGATCAGTTTCGTTCAGTCTTTCTTGGCCGAGGTCTTCAGCGTGCTGCTGGTCGTCTTCGTCCGCCGCAGCGCGGCCGAGTTCATCTTCGGCGAGATGCTGATGCAGATTGTCGCGGCGGTCCTGGGGCTGTACATGACGCGTCCGCTCCCGCTACGCCGCAGAGACCGCCAGCTCGTCGTCACATCGCTGAAGTACGCTGCCGGGCTGTTGCCGGCTGCAGTAGCGGGCTTCCTCCTGACAGCCTCCGATCGGATCGTCATCCACCACGATCTCCCGGCTGATCACTACATCCAGGTCGCGCGCTACGGCGCCGTGTACAACATCGCTTCGATCCCGATCTTGCTGCTGGGTCTGCTCGACCCAGTCTGGTTGCCACGCTTCTTCAGCCTGAAGGATTCGGGGCTGCGCGGCAGACTGATCGCCGACAGCCGTGACGTGCTCCTGCGGCTACTGATCCCGACCGTGTTGGGGCTCGGCCTGGGAGTACCGCTCGTATTGGCAGTGTGGCTACCCGGCTCCTATCACCCGTCCGGGCTCGTCCTGACCGTCGTGACGATCAGCGCCGGCGCCTTCCCGATGGCCGGGTACATGTCCGCTAACCGCGTCCTGCTGATCTCGGGCCGAACGGCTCCGGTCGGACTCTGCATGGTGCTGGGCGCGGGCTTCAACATTGCTGCCAACATCGTTCTGGTGCCGCGCCTGGGCATCGAAGGAGCGGCGGTGTCGACGTCTGCTGCATACATCGTGCTGCTCGTGCTCGGCACCTTGTTCGCCCGGCGCATTCAGCGATTGCGCCAGCCATCGGCGGCGTTACTGGTCGGCTCGGCTGTGGCGATCGCCGCTGCGATGTCCTGCACGGTGCTGCCGGCGACCGGCGTCTTTGCGGTCGCGCGCGGCGTGCTGACGCTCGGCTGCGTCGTCGTCGCGCTCGGGGTGCTGCGCAGCGTCATCAGCGACGGAGCCGCCCGCACCCCCTCGCGCCTGCGCCGTCGGGCGGCGCGCCCGTGAGCTCGTCGGTCGCGGTCGTCATCCTCGCGCACAACAATCCGGCCCAGGTGCGCCGCCTGGTCCGCGCGCTGGCGGGGCTCGACGTCTTCCTGCACTGCGACAGCAAGACACCCGACGACGTGCTCGCAGCGATGACCGACGGCCTGCCCGATCTGGTTCTGACGCCGCGCTTCCGGACGGCCTGGGCGCAGTGGGGGATGGTCGAAGGCGAACTCGCCGGGATCCGCACTGCGCTCGCGCACAGCCAGGCCGAGCACATCGTTGTGGCCTCCGGAAGCTGCTACCCGCTTGTCAGCGTCGGTGAGCTGGAGGATGAGCTGCGCGGCTGGCGCGGGTTCTCGCGCCTCGAGCTGTACTCGATTCCATACCACCCCAACTGGAGCACCCGCCTCGGTGGCCCGGACGGCGGACTCTGGCGCTTCAACCGACGGTTCCTGAGGATTGGCAACAGGCTAGTGCTCGCCCGCGGCGTTTATCCGATCCCGCTCGGTCGCAGACCGGTGCCAGCGACACTCAAACTGCACTGCGCCGCGCAGTGGAAGATCTACGCGCGCGAGCACGCGCAGAGGTTGCTGCGCGTGCTCGACGACCGTCCCGACCTCGTCCGCTTCTGGCGCGGCGGCTACACAACTGACGAGACGTGTGTCGCCACGATGCTCTCCTCGCCCGAGCTCGTCGGATCGGTCGCCGAACAGCTCCGCTACGACCGAAGCTGGTTCATCGACTGGTATGGCGAGGGCTTCGGCGGTCATCCGCGCTGGCTCGATCCCGGCGACTTCCCAAGCATGCAACTCAATCGCGCGCGACGACCGCTCCAGCCGGACGACGAGCGTGAGCGCTCAGCTGATTCGCGCAAGCTCTTCGCGCGCAAATTTCGGCCCGACGCCGACGAGCTACTGGACCGCATCGACGAGGAATTGCGCGTTTAGTCACAGATGCGCGCGCAGTTGTCGGCGGCCGGCGGGTTTAGGCTAGACCACTTTTGGCGTTGCGATGGCGGGCCGCTGTGACCGGCCTGTAGCGGAAGAGGAAGGACCCGTCGGAGGCGTACACCACCTTCCACTGTGGGCTCGCGACGAACAGCTGCAGCCATTCGTGTGAGTTCGCGATCGACTCGACCCCGTACTGAACTGACGACTGCGCAGCTGCCGGCGAGTACACGGCGAAGAGATTCGCTGGCGGCGTGTGCCCGAACTTCGCGGCGTAGGCGATGTAGGCGGCAGTCAGCGTCGCGAGGTCGGCCGGCGTCGGTTTCAGCGTCGCATGCAGCTCGACCTGCTGAAGGTTCGTGCCGTCCCAGAGTGCGTTCCAGATGAGGTTGTGGACGTCGGGATTGAGGCTCGTCGGAAGGTCGCCGCTCGCGGCGATCTCAAGGTGATAGGAGCCCGGAGGGGCGTCGTGGATGTAGGCATCGAGCACGCGAACATCGCTTGCCCGCACGACGTCGCCGGCGTCCAGCCCGAACGAGGAGACCAGGTAGCAGGCCACAAACGCGGTCGTGACGACAGTCAGCGCAGGCCAGCGCCAGCGCGGTTTGCGCACCGCGGCCAGGCCGATCAGGGTCAGCCACGGAATCGCAAACAGCGTTGCGCGGAAGACACCCTCGTTGCCGTAGGGGTTTACGGCGATGAACACGAGGCCGACGCCGGCCGCGATGATGAAGCCCCAGCCGCTGCCGCGGCCGCGATTGCGGACGAAACCAATCACCGCGAGCGCGACGAGCATCAGCATCCCGAGGACCAGCGCGTCGGTGCTGAGCCCGACGATCGGTTGGCGCACCAGACCAGGCGAAGCGAGGGTCGGGACCGGCTTGAAGTTCGTCAGGTCGCCAAGGGTGTTGAAATTGACGAAGCCGGCCAGCACGTGCTGATGAAGAGCCGCCCAGGCGCCCGCGGGAACGAGCATCGCGACCGGCGCCCAGCGCGGCTTGACGAGGCGAAAGACTGCGAGCACGATGAGGACGCCGCCAGCGATGTAAGGGGTCAGCTCGTGCGTCGCTGCGAGCGCGAGCGCGGCAAGGACGAAAAGCGCCAGCGTCATGCCGCGCGCGATAGGCAGGCTGCGCCTGCCGGCGATGACGAGGGCAAACGCGCCGAGCGCGATGACAAAGGCCTCCGACTGCGGCGAGAAGTAGTTCTGGCCGACGCTGTCGGCGAGCGTCGCGATCATCACGCCGATCCAGCAGCGGTGGCCGGAGCGGATGACCCGCCCGAACAGGAAGCGCAACTCGATCGCGCCGAGCAGCGCGATCAGCGGGGACCAGTAGGTCGCGAGGCCAATCGGATTGGCGACGCGTGCGATCCGGCACAGCCACGCGATCGCGCTGAAGAAGCCCGAGTATGTGTAGTAGATGGATTGGTCGGGGTGCAGCCTCGGGAATTGCAGGATCTGCTGGACCAGGGCGACGTGCTTGATCGCCGACTGCGAGTTCGGCTCGCCGTAGACGATCGACGGTGTCAGCGTCACCGCCGCGATCAGCATCAGCACGGGCACCGCGATCTGTGTTTCGCTGCCGTCGCGGGCAAGCGCGATCGCCGCCACCAGCATCACTAGGCCCGCGTACCAGGCGTAGGAGATATCGGGCAGGAAGCCGCCGGGACCCAGGCTGTTGGGCCCGAGCCGGAGCGCCCCGAAAAGCCAGAGCGCGGTCCCAACGACGGTCAGGCCGCTCGAGATCTGGGCCGCGCGCGTTCGGTCGCGGAGCGAGGGCAGCTGCGGGATCGCGCGGAGGTGCGCTCGCCGCAGCGCGATCATGCTGCGCCGGGCGCCGACGACGTGCGCGCCTGCTGCGGCGAGGGCGATGATCGCGGCGCAAACCACCGGGTCCCAGAGCGGCGCGAGGACCATCATCGTCCCGACCAGTACTGGCACACTCAAGCCGACCGTCACGGCTATTCCGCAGCGCTCGCCGAAGGAGAGGCGATCAGCCAGCTGGCACGGAGCCGCGCCGACGCCAAGCAGTGAGACGCCGAACACGCCGATCAGGCGCAACGCTTCGCTACGCCACACGAACCCGAGCGCAAACAGCAGCAGGAATACGACCGCCAGGGCGCTGACAAGGAGACGACCTGCAGCAGTACGCCAGAGCTCGGCGACGTCGATGTCGAGTTCGTGCGTCTCGTGCGAAGGCGTCGCTGTGCCGTTCCCAGCCTCAACCGCGCGGTGCTCGATATCCGTGGTGGCCCTCACCATCGGAAGCGCTCCGTGGTCGCCATCATCAACTCAACGCCGTTCGATCACGTCGTTCAGGCGCAGCTTGCGCGCCCAACGTGAGCTACGACGGTAAAGCAGCGGACCGCAGAGCATTCCGTAGCGCTCGACCCGGGCCAGCGCGCGCGGCAGGCGCGAGGGCCTCGAAGATGCCCCACGTCGCTGATTGGCGAATGCGAGCGGCAAGCTGCGCGCGAGGGCCGCGAGAAAGCGCGCGTCGTGCGTCAGATACTTCGTCAGAACCGCTGAGAAGCCGACGCCGTAGTCGAACAGCGTCTGGCGCAGGGCATCGGGGTTTCGAGTGTGCTCGTGCCAGGAGACTGCGCGCGGCTGATAGACGACCCGTCCGCCGCGGAGGATCGCAGCGGTGAAGGCTTCGGTGTCGGCGCCGGATCGCGCGGGACTGCCAGCGCCAAGCGCTGGATCGAAGCCGCCAGCGCTGAGGAACTCTGCGCGGCGAAAGGCCATGCTTGCTCCGGAGCCGAACATCCCACCCCAGTACGGGTACAGCAGGCGGTTGCGGGCGCGATGCTCGCGGAGGTCATAGGTCCGCCGTGCCACGCCCTTGGAGAACCCGGCGTACTGTTCGAAGCGCTTCTGCGACTCCGTCCGCAGTTCGAGCGGCAGGATCATGCCGGCCACGGCGTGCACCTTCGGGTCGCTGAACGGGTCAACCAGCCAGCCCAGCCAGCTCGGGTCAAGGAGTACGTCGTCGTCCGCGAAGGCGACGAGATCCGAGACCGCCTCGGCGACGCCGCGGTTTCTCGCGACTGAGCTTCCCGGCCGCAACTCGGCGACGTAGCGCACAGACAGACGATCGGCGAACGACCTCACGACATCACGAGCTTCGGGAGTCTGCGGGCGGTTGTCGACCACGACGACGTCGAAGCTGGCGAAATCGACTGCACACAGAGTGCGCAGACACCGCCCAAGCTCGTATGGGCGGCCATGCGTCGGGATCACCACCGTCACCGACACACCCACGCTCGCGGGCTGCGCTCCCGGACAGCCACTGGGGTCCGCCGCGAGGCCGTCGAGGAGCTCGTCCGCGCTGTTCGGTCGTTCGCTGCAGCCGAAGCGCTCGCAGTGAGCGCGGACCTCGTCAGCGCACTGCTCCCAGACCGCCGCCGCAAGCGTCGCCGGCGACGTTTGCTCGA
>JBEKBL010000081.1:0-7830 GCA_050015415.1 Solirubrobacteraceae bacterium | reverse complement strand
CCAGCGCAGCGGCGCGATGCGCCCGAGGAAGTCATAGAAGACAGAGAAGGCGTCGGCGCGCTCGGTCCAGGTGTCGATTCCGTAGAGGCTCATCCCGATCAGCTGCACCGCCGCGTAGCCGAGCGAGAGGAACGCGAGCAGACTGGGCACCGAGTTCGATACCTGCGTATAGACGAGCTCGAGCCAGGCGTAGCCGACGAGGCCGGCGACAGCGGGCCAGCGGCCGAGCCAATCGGGGTAGCGCAGCGGCTCCGCAGCCCAGCTCTCGCCACCTGCCCGCCGCGCGACCCAGGCGACGAAGCGAGCCAGCGCGCGCCACGGGTTGAACGGTCGAAAGGCGTCGCCGAAGAGGATGCTGGCAAACGCGAGACCGACCCAGAAGATCACGTAGATCCAGGTCGGCGTGATGTTCGACAGCGTGATCTGCGAGCCGGCGATCCCGGCGTAGACGATCAGAACGAAGAATCCGATCCCGAGCGCTCCACAGAGCGGCTCGAGCCAGCCCGGGCAATGCCAGATCCCACGCTCGCGAATCCGCGCGAGCCGCGGGGTCGGCCACAAGGTCGCCAGTGCGACGAACGACACGACGAGGACGACAGCGGCTGCCCACGCGAACAGCCACTGCGGGATCGGCAGGTTCGTGACGAGAATCAGGCCGTGCGCGGACGCTGCGGCTGGCGCGACTAGACCGGCGAGCAGTCCTGCGCCGGTACCGACCGCGAGTCGGCGCGCCATCGAAACCAGTCTTAGCCAGCCATTGGCAGCGCCATGCCGAGCGGCTGGTGCTCAACTACGCGCTGCGGTGGCGCCAGCGCGATCAGTCCCCGGGCGGCCTGACGGATCGCCTGCGCCGCCGGGTCATCCGGGTCGTGTGCCACGAGCGGCACGCCGGCATCGGCCTGTTCGCGCAGAGCCAGCGTCAGCGGCACCCGCGCCAGCAGCGGCACATCGAGCTCGTCGGCGAGCGCCTGGCCGCCACCCTCGCCGAAGATCGCGTAGCGCGCGCCGTCCGGTGTGACGAAGCCCGCCATGTTCTCGATCACGCCGGAGATCTCGAGCGACACCTTGTGCGCCATCTCAGCCGCCCGCCGCGCCACGCGCTGGGCGGCCGGCTGGGGCGTCGTCGCGATCACAAACGTCGCCTGCGGCAGCAGCTGCGCCAGCGTCATCGAGACGTCTCCGGTGCCGGGCGGGAGGTCGATCAGCAGGAAGTCGAGCGCACCCCAGTCGACGTCTTCCAGGAACTGCTTGAGCGCCTTGTGCAGCATCGGCCCGCGCCAGACGACCGCGGCATCCTCCTCGACGAAGAAGCCGATCGACATCACGCTGATCGCGCCTGCGCGCAGCGGGATGATCTTTCGCTCCGCCGAGACCGCGGGGCGCTCCGAGCCGAGACCGAGCATCCGCGGGATCGAGTAGCCCCAGACGTCGGCATCGAGCACGCCGACGCTGCGACCCTCCGCGGCGAGCGCTGCGGCGAGGTTGACCGTGAGCGTCGACTTGCCGACGCCGCCCTTGCCCGAACCGATGCAGACGACGTTCTGCACCGCAGCGAGCGCGCCCTGCGGCAGATCGCTGCGCCCCAGCGTCTGGCGAAGCGCCGCCTTCTGAGCCTCGTCCATCACGTCGAAGCTGACATTCACGGCGCGGACGCCTTCGAGGCCCATCACGGCGTCGCGTACGGCGCTCTGGAAGTGGCCGCGGATCGGGCAGCCGGCCGTCGTCAACGTGACCGTGACCGCGACGGTTCCGTTCTCGCCCGGCACGATCGCACGCACCATGTCGAGCTCCACGATCGAGCGGTGAAGCTCCGGGTCGATCACGACCTCGAGTGCGCGGCGGATCTCTTCGATGGACGCCATCAGCGGCAATTGTCTCAGACGGCGCGCGGCAGGGCCCGACCGTCGTGGGCGCGCGAGCGTCTGCGCAAAGACGTCCGGGGCGCCCTTGGGAGACGCCCCGGAAGCCGAGGGAGGAGAGGGTCCTGCACTGCCGGCGAATATGTGGCCGGCAGACTCACCCGCTCAACGGTCTCTCCGGGCCGCGCGGGGGAAGCTCTTTATTGGTGTTTCGGCACGTGCGGCCGAATCCTTGACGTAATTCCCTTGCCGTGGGAAGCAAGACCGTCGACCCTGCCGCGGGTTTGGTCGATCTGCAGCTCGAGACGGTCGGCCAAGCGGCCGCGGTGGTGGTGCACCAGGTCCTCGACGTGAGCGCGCGCTCTCATGCCGCGCTCCTCGAAGTGCAGCAACTCGCGTCCGGCCTTCTCGGCGTCGGTCAGCGCCGACGCGACGGCGACAAGCTCCTCGAGCGCGAGCAGCGCTGCGCCGACCGGAACGAGCACCGCTCGCTCCAGCGGGCTGCGCCGCGGGGCCGTCGCCTCCGGCTCCTGCACTGTGACGTCGCCGTGCTCGTGCATCCGATCTCGCTTCCACATGTCGTCCTCTCGCTCCAGGATAGCGAGGAGCGCAGCCGTGCCTAGGGGATTAGCGACTTTGTAACGTCGCCGGCAGCCAGGCTGACCCTGCGGGCCTGGAGCGGGTCAGCTGCTGGCGCCGTACGCCTGGGGCATCGCGGTGCGTGCGAGCCACAGAGCCGGCTCGACCAGTTCGGCGCGCGAGGGGAGCGCCTGCTCGTCAGCCCACACGCGATCGAGCGTCGCGATTCCGCCGCGCGCCACGACGAAGTCGCAGAACTGCTTGCCTTCGCGGTATTGACGCATCTTCAGCTCGATGCCAAGCAGGCGCTCGATCAGCCGCAGCGGCGTCGATCGCGTCGCGCGCCGCTGTTCGAGCCCCGCGCGGAGCTGTGCCTGTGAGGGGATGATCTCCTCCCCGATGACGTCCATCACGTGCTCGGCGTGGCCTTCGACGATCGCCATCGTTGCCTGCAGCTGATCGACCAGCGCACGCCGCTCGCGTCCGATCACGAAGGTCACGAGTTCGCCGCTGCGAGCGCTCTCGATCAGCTCGCGCAGATCGGCGGGCGACGGTATCCGCATCGACGGCGGAGCCGCGAGGCGCATCTCCAGCGAATCGAGCAGCTCGCGCAGCCGGCTCGCGAGGAAGGGCCGCAGCCAATCGACGGCGCCGAACTGCACCGCATGCGTCACCTCGTGCAACGTCACCCAGCGCAGCAGGTCGTCGCGGTCGGCCTGCATGCGCTCGGCGGTGCCGACGAGGTTCGGCACCACGAGCAGCAGGCGGGGCGTGCCAGCGGCATCGAGCAGCGGGATGTCGTACTGCCCGAGCACACGCTGGGAGAGGTAGCCGGTCATTGCTCCTACCTGGGCCGAGAGAACGGCGCTGCTGGCGTGGCTCGCCAGCGGCCCGAGCGGGCCGACAGCCAGGCCGCGATCCGGAAGGCGCTCGGCGAGCTCGTCGAACACCGGCCGCATCGTCTCGACATTCGCGTCGATCCAGCCGCGGCGCGACACGAGCTCGGGTTCGGGCAGCGGCGTGTGCGGCTCGAGACCCGTGTAGGCGCCGATTCGCTGCGCTGCGTCGAGTGCGAGCGGTCCGAGTCCCTCGGTGGGGAACTCGACACCGGGCGCTTCGCCCGAAAGCGATCCGGCGATCCGCTTGACTAGCTTCCAATCGATCATCGCTCTGATGATCGCAGTCCGTCCGGCTCGGCTACCGCAACGGCGAGCTCGGCGAGCGCGACCGGCGTGCCGGCGGCGATGATCGGTGAGCGCGCCGCGAGGTCGAGAGCGAACCCCAACGGGTCATCGCCGGCCGTGAATGCGACATGGCCACCGCTCTCACGCACGATCAGCTGTCCGGCGGCGGCGTCGACCGACCGCGCGGGCCACAGCGTGACCATGCCGTCGACGCGGCCGCCAGACAGCTGGCAGAGGGAGAAGGCGATCGAGCCAAACATCCGCAGCCGGTGTGCGACCGCGCTCAGCCCGGGCAGCCCGGATCCGATCCGCTGCGCCCGCGCCGCCTCGATCGCGACCAGCTCGAGGCGGCCCTCCGGGGTGCGTCGCTCGCCAGCGGCCAAGCTGAGCGCCCGCCCGTTGAGCCGGGCCCCCGCTCCGCGCTCCGCGCTCCACTCCTCGCCGAGGCCGAAGTCATGCACGAAGGCGAAGCTGACGTCGGCCATGCTCGGGCCGTCGGCGACGGCGATCGAGACCGTGTACGGCCAGAGCCCGCGCTTTGCGTTCATCGAGCCGTCGATCGGATCGACGACGACGCGCAGCTCGCCGGCGCCGAAGGCCACCTCGCCGCGCTCCTCGGAGATCACGCTGAACTCGTGCCCTGCGCCGTGCAGTCGCTCGAGCTCATCGAAGATCAGCTCCTCGGCGGCCGCGTCGATCACCAGCGTGCGATCGCCACCGGCGCCGCGACTCAGCTCAACCGCGCGTTCCCCGGTGCTCGGGTGCGCGTCGAGCATCACGCCGATCTCGGCAACGATCCGACGGCACGCGCCGAGCCAGTCCGGAGCGTGCGCGGTGGCCTCCATGCGGTCATATCCTAGGTGCGTGGCGAATCCGCTCGACGGGGTGACCGATGCGCAGCGTGAAGCGCTCAGCGGTCGCTCGGCGCCGCTCTTGATCGACGGCGTGCCGGGTGCCGGGAAGACCGAGGTCCTGGCCGCCCGCTTCTGCTGGCTCGTCGAAGGCGGCCTTGAGGCGCACCGGCCGCTCCTGATCGTCCGCGACGAGCGCGCCGCAGAGGCGGCGGTGCGTCGAATCGAGGCGCTGCTCGATCGAGCGCACGAAGCGCTGTCGGTCCACACAATGGCCGGATTCTGCGCGAGCCTGCTCGCCGAGCACGCAGCCGCGGCCGGGATCGAGGAGCCGCCGCCGGTTCTCACGGCGGGCGAGCGGCTTGCCCTCCTGCTCGAGAGCGCCGTCCAGCTCGAGTTGCGCCACCACGACTTCCGCGGTCGCCCGCTGACGCTGTTCGCCGCCTTCGTGCGGCGCATCGACCAGCTCAAGGCACAGCTGATCGACGCCGAGCGCTTCACCCGCACGGCGGCCGACGGCAGCGAGCGCGACCGCGAGTTCGCCGCCGTCTACCTGGCCCACGACCGCCTGCTCCGCGAGCGCGGTGCGCTCGACGCCGGCGACCGCCTGATCGCCTGCGTGCGAATGCTCGAGCGCGAGCCGGCTCTGTCGGAGGAGCTCGGGCGGCGCCACGAGCAGCTGCTGGTCGACGACTGGCAGACGCGAGGCGTGGGTGAGCGCGAGCTGGTGCGCGCCCTCGTCGCGGGCGGCATCTCGCTGACCGTGGCCGGGGACGACCACGAGGCGCGCCTGCGCGACGGCGACGGCGCCCTCGAGCGCCTCGCGGCCGACCATCCGAGCGCCGTGATCGTGCGCCTCGAGGAGAGCTTGCGCTGCCCGCCCAGTGTCATCAGCGCCGCACTCGCGCTCGCCGACGACGCGGTTCTCAACCGATCGCCGGCCGTTGCCCTCGGCGCAGCCGAGGGGCCGGTCCGCTTCTGGCGCTGCGCGACTGTGCGCGCGCAGGCCCAGCACGTGGCCGCCGAGCTAGAGCGACTGTTGCACTCAGGCGTCGCGCCGGAGCGCTGCGTGGTGCTCCTGCGGTCGGTCGCCGCCGACGCCACGGCGGTGATCGAGGCGCTCGACGAGCGGGGCGTCGAGCATCGCCTTCTCGGACCGGGCGCATTCTTCGAGCGGACCGAGGTCCGCGACGTGCTGGCCTGGCTGCGACTGCTCGTCGACCCGCGCGACGCGGCCGCGGTCGTGCGCGCGCTCGCGCGGCCGCCGATCGAGCTGAACGCGGTCGACATCGCGCGCTGCGTGCAGCTGGCGCGCCGGCGCAAACTCGACCTGGTCGCCGGGCTGGGGGCGGCGCTCGAGTCCTCGCAGCTCCCGCCCGAGGCGCGCGAGCGCGTCGCGAACTTCCTCCAAATCCAGCGCGCGTCTGCTGCCGCGCTCGACGAGGAGCGAGCCGACCTCTTCGTCCACCGCCTGATCGAGCGTCTCGGGCTGCGCCGCCATCAGCTCTTCAGCGCTCGCGCGGACGTCGCCGAGCGACTCGTCAACCTCGCCCAGCTGAGCGAGCTCGCTGCGCGCCATGCTCGCGCCGTGCCGGGCGCGACGCCGCGCGAGTTCGCGGCCTATGCGGCAGCCGTTGCCGAGTCGGGCATCGGCGAGGACGAGATCATCTCCGCCGTCCATCCCCCGGCGGTCCTCATCGCCGGCCCCGGCGACGTTGGCGGGCAGGCCTTCGACCA
The DNA here is from genome assembly GCA_050015415.1 of Solirubrobacteraceae bacterium. Lineage (GTDB taxonomy): Bacteria > Actinomycetota > Thermoleophilia > Solirubrobacterales > Solirubrobacteraceae > Palsa-513. The sequence continues at coordinate 1,620 of JBEKBL010000081.1, read as the reverse complement.
CGTCTTCGTGCTCAGCGCCGGCCAATCGATGACCCCGCGCGCGGTCTACGTCGCGATGACGCGCGCGCACCTCGGGCTCGTCTTCGCCTACGTGCCGGCGGGCGCAGCCGGAGGGACCGGCGTCGGCCCGGCGCCAGCGCCGTTCGAACTCGTCCGCGCGGCGCTCGGCGGCAGCTGGGAGGAGCACGACGAGGAGCTGTTCGGGCCCTCGGAGGCGCTCCATGCCCTGTTCGGCGAGCGCCGCGAGGAGCTGCTCGACTCGGTCGCCCGCGTCGGCGCGCGCCTCGGCGAGCTGCGCTTCGACACCGACCTGGACGTGACGCACGCCGTCGTGCGCCTGCTCGAGCTGATCAAGCTCGCCGCGCTGCTCGAACGCCGCGACCCCACGCGGGCCGCCGAGCAGAGCGTCAAGGACGCCCTCGCCGACGTCAACGCGAGGCTGTCCGCCGCGGCGACGCCGCTCGAGCGCGAGATCCTGCTGAGCTCACCGCTCGACGATCTCCTACTCGGCGGGGACGAGCACCCCCGGCGCAGCGCGCTCTGGCCGGCAGCCCGCGAGGAGCCGTCGCTCGCGGCCTTCCTGCCGCGCCGCGGCGACGGCCTCGTCCTCTCGGCCAGCGACGTCGACACCTACCGGGCCTGCCCGCTGCGCTACAAGTTCGCCCGGGTGCTGCGGATCCCGCGCGAGCCGACGCTCAACCAGCGCTTCGGCATCCTCGTGCACCAGGTGCTGGAGCGCTTCCACGGCGGTGGCGGCGGCAGCTCCGAGGAGATCGCGCGACTGCTCGAGGCGAGCTGGCGCCGCGGCGGCTTCGGCGACTCCGACGAGGAGCGCCAGCTGCACGAGAAGGCACGCGTCGCGCTGGCCCGCTACCACGAGCGCCTCGGCTCGCCCGACGCGCAGCCGCGCTGGTTCGAGCGTTCGTTCAACTTCGCGCTCGGGCGAAACCACATCCGTGGACGCGTCGACCGCATCGACGCGCTGCCCGGCGGCGGCTACGAGCTGATCGACTACAAGACCGGCGTGCCCCGCCGCGCCGAGCAGTTGCGCGACGACGTCCAGCTCGCGCTCTACGCGCTCGCTGCCCGCGAGGCCTGGCAGATCGAGGCGACCGAGCGCACCTACTACTACGTGCTCGACGACGAGCGCGTGCGCCTCGGCGTCGAGGACGGCACACCGCGCTGGATCGAGGAGACCGTCGAGGAGGTCGCCGGCGGGATCCTGGCGCAGGCCTTCGAGCCAACCCCCTCCTTTGCGGTCTGCTCGATGTGCGAGTACCGGATCGCCTGCCCGGCTGCCGAGAAGTGAATCCGGGCTTTACGGGAGGGTGCATGCACCCTCCCGCGGGACGGCGCATGCGCCGTCCCGCCGATCGGTGCATGCACCGATCGGAACCACCGCCGCGGGCGCTCAGGTGTCGTCGCTGCCGCGCTGGCGCAGGAAGCGCTGGAACTCGCGCGCGAGGCGGTCGCCGGAGGGGATCTCCTCGGCTTCCTCGGCGCGTTCGTCCTTGGCGAGCTGCTCGAGCCGCTCGACGAACGCCTGCACGTCGGGGTCCGACTGGACCGCGAGGCCGACCTGGCGCTCGTAGTCGGCGGCCGCGACCTCGAGCTCGCTGC
>JBEKBL010000080.1:0-7862 GCA_050015415.1 Solirubrobacteraceae bacterium | reverse complement strand
TCGGGAAGGGCTCGGGCGTCGGATAGGTCGTCGCGCAAGACGGCGCAACCAACGGACGCGGTGACCCGTAGCGGTTCGGCCGTGGTCCGGCACGCGCCGTCGCCGATCGCTCGCAGTAGCCGGTCTGGTAGACCGTCGGCGCCGGGGGGTCCCGTCAAAGATTAGGACGCAGAACTCCTCACCAACCCAGCGAGCGACCAGAATCGCCGTCGCGTACCTCGCCGGCGCCGGCCGATGCGAGCGCCTTGGCCGGCGCTGAACGGATCTGTTTGTCGTCCAGCTAGGGCGTCGCGCCGGATAGGCGGGGCAGGCTTCTTTCCGCGGAAGGACGCCGATCGCGGTCGAACCGCTCTGCGACGATGAAACGGGCAGCGAGCAGCCGCTGCGCATCGGAGCGTCGCCATTCGCCGGCGCGACCGTGCCCGTGACCCGTCGGTGGGCTACGGCTGGGTTACGTTCTCCACGGTCCCGGCCTTCCGTGCTGGCTTCCGGAAGGGGTGCGGCAACAGCGGTAGGAGTACCCGAGGGCGAGAATCGCAGCTGCGATCAGCACGCAATACACGAGCGGGCTCGTATGGGCCAGGTACGACGGGGACCGAGACGGGCGAGTGAGGCACCGCGTTCAGCCCAGTACGGTTGCTGGCGAGCGTATTGCGAGCAAATTCGCAGCATCTTGCTGCAATGAACGGGCATGATAATTTCCTTGGCCGGGTTTCCGCGTAGCTAGGCTATGGACACGCGGTTTCAAGCTTTCGGCAGCTGGACGCTGCGGCGGGTCACAGACGTGATGCCCGTCGCAAATGCGGACCGCGCCTCACCGTAGATCACGGGAGGTCACCCGCATGTCGCGCGGCCGTTTGAAGTCCGGAACACCTACTGACAGTGACGCTGGAGTCCGAGCCGGCAGTGTTGGGTCTGAGCTATCGGACGTCCTTAGCGAGTTCGCGCGCACGATGGTCACAGACTTCCCTATTCAGGGCATCCTCGATGAGCTTGTGGCGCGCATCGTTGCGATCATGCCGGTCACGGGCGCCGGTGTGACGCTGATAGAGCCTGGCAGCGAGCCGCGCTTTATCGCGGCGTCAGACGGCGCGGCGATGCGTTTTGAGAAGTTGCAGAGCGAACTCGCCGAGGGCCCGTGTCTGGCGGCCTACCACGCCGGTGAAGCGGTGTCGGTGCCGGACCTGAGAAACGACGACCGCTTCGCGCGGTTCTGCCCGAGGGCGCTGGACGCCGGGCTCGCAGCGGTTTTTACGTTTCCGCTGCTGCACGGGGAGTCGCGCCTGGGGGCGCTCGATCTGTACCGCGACACTCCGGGGCCGCTAACGCCCGCCTCGATGAGCGCAGCGCAGACCCTGGCTGACGTCGCCGCCGCCTACATCCTCAACGCTCAGGCGCGTAGCGACCTTCAGGAGTCCGCCGAGCAGTCCCGTGAGGCGTCCTTGCACGATCCTTTGACCGGACTGCCGAACCGAACGCTGATGCTAGAGCGGCTCGAACACGCATCTCGGCGCGGCCGACGCTCACACAAACCGATGGCATTGTTCTTCGTCGATGTAGACCGCTTCAAGGAGGTAAATGACGTTCACGGCCACCAGGTCGGCGACGAGCTACTCGTAGCGGTCGCCGAGCGACTGACGGCCACTCTGCGCCCGGGTGACAGCATCGCCCGCATGTCCGGAGACGAGTTCGTCATCCTCTGCGAAGACCTAGATACGCCTTCCGACGCCAACACGATCCTTGCGCGCATCAGGGCCGCGCTCGCCGCCCCCTACGAACTGCCCGATCTCGAACTGACGGTGACGGCGACCGTTGGCTGTGCGGTCACTCCCCCCGGTGAACTGTCACCCGACAGGCTGATTCGCCAGGCAGATCTTGCGATGTACAGGATAAAGCAGCCACACTTCGCGGTACAGACCCTTACTGAGATGGACGGCCCGACTGCTCGTCTTGACAGCGACAGCCTGTCGGCCTCACTCTCGGGAGCCTTGGAACGCCACGAGTTCCACCTCGACTACCAGCCCATCGTCGACGCCAACACGGGTCGGATCACCGCTGTCGAAGCACTCCTGCGCTGGGCACATCCGACGCGCGGATTGGTGCCTCCGACACTCGTCATACCGATCGCCGAGGAGTCCGGCGCAATCCTCGACATCGGACAGTGGGTCCTCACACAAGCGTGGGCGGATCGACACCGCTGGGAAAGTAAGCGCAACCACGACGTCGGCGTGTCAGTCAACGTGTCTGCCCACCAGTTCATGGCGGCCGGCTTCGCTGACATGGTGGCCAGCGTGCTTTTGAATGGCTCGAGCGACCCTCGCCTGCTGACCCTCGAGGTAACGGAGAGCGTGTTCGTTCGTGACACAGAGCGAGCCATCGTCGTTCTCAACACGCTGAAGGGGCTCGGGGTGACGCTCGCCCTCGACGACTTCGGTACCGGGTACTGCTCGCTCAGCCAAATCCTCGACTATCCCGTCGACACGATCAAGATTGACCGGAAATTCGTTTCCGATCTAGCAGCGAACACGACCAGTGAGACGATCGTGACCGCCGTCATAGACCTCGCGCACAGACTGGGAATGACCGTCGTATCCGAAGGCGTCGAAACGATCGACCAGCACAACGAACTGGCCGCGCTCGGCACCGACGCCTGCCAGGGCTTCTACTTCGCGCGACCCATGACAACCGCCAACATCTCGACCCTCCTGAAGAGCGGCCCAGCGCGCGGAGGCACACGCCTTCCGCTCGCCGCCTAGGTGGCCTGTCCGAGGAGCAGGCTGTCGCCGCGACCTTGCGACGAGAGCCGAGACTGATTCCACGCGATGTAGCCCGAGTCAGCTCAGGCTGAGCTGGCAGGACAGCAATCGCCACACGCTGTAGCGGTACCTGCCTCTGCAGGCATGACCAATACCGGGGCCACCGTCAGAAGGGCCATGATCGATGCGGGTGCTAACTCGTTAGCGGCTCTAACGGCGTCCGGTCTCCCACGGACCATCGATGCCCGAACGGATCATTGAATCCCCCTTGGCGGTGTATACCCCAGGGCGTTTCGTGATCCGTCACCGGCTCCACCGCCGTCGCGCCAGCTTCGGCAGCGCGCTCAATGAACCGGCTTGGCTCGTCGAGGAAGACCTCGATCCGCGTGGTCGTCAGCCCGACCTCGCTCGGGCTCGGCTCCGTCGTCCGGCCCGCTACGGCTTCGTGGATGAAGAACGGCGCCCCCTCGATCTGAAGCCCGGCAACGCCGCCGAGGTTCCACAGTTCGGCTGCGCCCAGAGCGGTCGTGTACCAGTCGAGCGCCGCAACCGCGTCGGGCACGATCAACATGACGGAGAGAGTCGTTTTATTGGTGTCGCCAGCCACGACGCGCGCTCGAACGGCAGGTTACCTTGGCTGACGTCGTCGCGCGCCCACCCGGTCGCCGGCGGATCCGTAGCCGGGTGAGTCAAATCGACGACGACCGGCCGCCGCACCGGGACCGGCCCCGCACATCAGCCCGCGATGGCGTCGAGCTCCCCGAGTGAGTGTTCGGGGATGGTGAGCGCCGCACCTGCGACGTTGTCGCGGAGATGCGCAACCGAGGAGGTGCCGGGGATCAGCAGAATGTTGGGAGCGCGCTGCAGCAGCCAGGCGAGCGCGACCGCCATCGGCGTTGACTGAAGCTCCGATGCCACCGTGGACAGCGCGTCGGACTGAAGCGGCGTGAAGCCCCCGAGGGGGAAGTACGGCACGTAGGCGATGCCCGCCGCGGCCAGGGAGTCGATCAGCGCGTCATCCACTCGGTGGGCGACGTTGTAGAAGTTCTGCACACATACGATCGGCGCGATCGACTGTGCTTCGGCGATCTGTTCTGGCGAGACGGTGCTGAGACCGAGGTGTTTGATCAGCCCCTCCTGCTGCATCTCCGCGAGCGCTGTGAACGGCCGGGCGAGCGAGCCGGGCTCCGGAGCGTCCAGCCCACCGAGCCGAAGGTTGACGACGTCCAGTGCGTCGAGCCCGAGGTTCTCGAGGTTGTCCTGCACCGCCTGGCGCAGTTCATCCGGTTCACGCGCGTGCGGCCAGCCGCCCTCGGCATCGCGGCGGGCACCAACCTTCGTCACGATCCGCAAATCCTCGGGATAGGGATGCAGCGCTTCCCTGATGATCTGGTTGGTTAGGTGCGGGCCGTAGTAGTCGCTCGTGTCGATGTGGGTGATTCCGAGCGCGACGACCTCGCGCAGGACGGCGACTGCCTCGGCGCGGTCGGCGGGAGGACCGAAGATGTGCGGCCCGGCGAGCTGCATGGCGCCGTAGCCGACTCGTGTGACGGTCAGGTCCTCCGCGAGGGAAAACGTGCCGCCGGGCAGCTCCGGTCTTGCCATGCCGATCCTTTCGACGAAACGGCGCCGACCCGGAGGCCCGCGCCGCTGGTTGCGAGACACTCGCGCAAAATCGCCTCTCAAGCGTACGCGAAGGCGATCAGCCCGTCCCGGCGAGAGCAGCAGCGCAATCCGGCGCTCTCGCCCCCATCCCGGGAGCGTTACGCATAATGCATCACCTGGACGACTTGGAACCTAGCGAGGCGATGCGACATGCGGTTGGGCTCAATACGAACTGAACGCGGGACGGTGCCCGCTGCTGTTGTGGGCGAGGAGGTCATCGATCTCCTCCGCGCGGCGCCAGACCTGCCGGGCGTGATGAGCGAGCTGCTCGCGCAGGGCGACGCGGCCCTGGAGCGCGTTCAACACGTGATTGCGGGCGGCGATCACCGTCAGAAGCTGAATCTGGCTTCGCTCGCTCCGCCCATCCCGAGGCCCGGCAAATTCCTCGCCGTCGGACTCAACTACGCCGACCACATCGCCGAAACCGGCCAGGAGACGCCCGAGTTCCCGACGGTCTTCGCGAAAATGCCGACATCCGTGGCCGGGCCCTGCGACGACGTGCAGCGTCCGTACATCTCGGACAAGCTCGACTACGAGGGCGAGCTCGGGTTCGTGATCGGCCGCCGCTGCCGACACGTCCCGCGCGATCGGGCACACGAGGTGATCGCCGGATACGTCGTGATCAACGACTATAGCGTCCGCGATATACAGCTGCGCACGAGCCAGTGGGTGCTCGGTAAGTCCTTCGATACCCACGGCGTGATCGGACCCTGGATCGTCACCGCCGACGAGCTGGACCCGCATGCGCTGCCGATTCGAACGCTCGTCAACGGCGAGATCCGTCAGGAGTCGAACACGAGCAACCTGATCTTCGACTGCTTCGATCAGGTCGAGCTGCTGTCCAGCATTTGTACCCTCGAACCCGGGGACGTCATTGCCACCGGTACACCCAGCGGCGTTGGAATGGCGTCCGATCGCTACCTCATCCCCGGCGATGTCGTCAGGGTGGAAATCGGCGGCATCGGCGCGATCGAGAACCGAATCGTGCAGGAGGGCTCGCCGGACCAGCCAGCTGCAGGCTGACCGAGCGCCCCTGCCCGGCGACCATCGGGGGTTGCGAGTTCAAGAGCCGCCCGGCGCTGCCGATGGTGAATGTGACCCGCGAGTCTGTCCGAACCGCGCGGGTACCCTCGCCCCAGTGAGTGAAAACACCGCGCGCCAGACGGTCGACCTAACGAGCCTCTTGAAGGCGCTGATCGTCGCCGAGGGATCCGACCTCTGCGTCAAGGTCGGCAGCCGGCCGGTGATGCGGGTTCACGGCGAGCTGCGTTGGGTCGAGATGACGCTGCCCGCGCTGACCGATGCCGACACACGCGCGATGCTCCAGGCGGTCCTGCCGCCGGCGCGCATGCACGCGTTCGACGAGGAGCACGAACTCGACTTCGCCTACACGCTGCACGAGCCTCTGACGCGGTTTCGCGTCAACGCCTTCATGCAGCGCGGATACGTGTCGCTCGTTTTCCGCTTGGTCGCCGATGAGATCCGCTCGCTGCGAAAGCTGGGCCTGCCCGATGTCGTGCGCCGCCTTGCAGAGGAGGAGCGCGGGATCGTGCTCGTAACCGGCACGACAGGTTGCGGAAAGTCGACCACGCTCGCGGCGATGATCGAGCACATCAACAACACGGCGTTTCGCCACGTAGTCACGATCGAGGATCCGATCGAGTTCGTCTACCGAGACAAGCAGTCCGTGATCGACCAGCGGGAGGTCGGCAGCGACACCGACTCCTTCGAGTCCGCACTGCGCCGCGTGCTCCGCCAAGACCCGGACGTGATCCTGATCGGCGAGATGCGCGACGAGGCGACTGTACGCACCGCGCTCGCCGCTGCCGAGACCGGCCACCTCGTGCTCTCGACGCTGCACACGCTCGACGCCCCCGAGACGATCAACAGGATCCTCGACTTCTTCACGGCGGAGCACCACGCGCAGGCGCGGGCCATGCTTGCCTCGACGCTGAAGGGCATCGTCTCGCAGCGCCTCGTGCCGCGCGCCGGCGGCGACGGCCGCGTCGCGATCACCGAGGTCCTGACGATGACCGGACGCGTGCACGAGTTCATTCGCAACCCCGGCCACGAGGGGGACCTCGCAGACGTTCTCGCGCAGGGCGAGTACTACGGGATGCATACATTTGACCAGGCGCTCTATGGCGCCGTGCAGGCGGGCGACGTCGGGGTCGACGACGCCCTGCGCTACGCCTCGCAGCCGCACGACCTGCGTCTGCGACTCGCAACCTCCAGCGTCGGCTAGCGTCGCGCTCCGCGGCACCGCCGCGCTGAGCGACGCGCCGGAGCGGCATGATGGTGTCAGATGGAGGCGTGGGAGCGATGAGCAGCCGCGAGCCGGCGGGGCGCCGCCCCCGGCGCGTCCCGTTGCGCGTAGTCGGTAAAGCGGGCCGCGTCGTCCAGGGCCGTGTCGTCCGGCACGTCGGTGGTCCGGCGCGGGCACGCGTGATCGGGCTGTTCGGCGCTGTCCTCGCCCTCGCTACCGCCGACGCAGCGACCGTGGGCGCAATCGCACCGCAGCTCAAGAGCGCGCTGCACATCAACTTCGCCGAGATCGGCCTGCTCAGCACCGTCGCCCTGCTGGTCGGCGCGGTCTTCGTCGCCCCCGTCGGGATGCTCGTCGACCGCGTCAAGCGGATCCCGCTGCTGTCGGCCAGCATCGTCCTCTGGAGCGTCGCCTCGCTGGCGAGCGCGTTCGCCGGCAGCTACGGAGCGCTGTTGTTGACTCGATTGGCGCTCGGCGCCGCGAGCGCCACTGCCGGCCCGGCGATCGCCTCGCTGACCGGCGACTACTTTCCGGCCAGCGAGCGCGGCCGGGTCTACTCCTACATCCTTGCCGGCGAGGTCGCTGGAACAGCGGCCGGATTCATCGTCAGTGGCACAGTCGCGAGCGTCATCTCCTGGCGCGCAGCGTTCGTGCTGATGGCGATCCCCGGATTCTTCCTCGCGCGGGCGCTGTGGCGCACCGTGCCAGAACCGCTGCGGAGCGGCCAGAGCCATCTCGAGCCTGGCGTCACCGACCTGCATGAGGCGCTCGCCGCGGTCCGCTTGCGCGCCGCCGAACCGTATCCCGAGGCGGCTCAAAGCGGCGCTGATGAAGAACTCGCGTACGCGGCCGTCCGCAAGCGCGGCGTCACTGCGGACGAGAATCTCGTGCTCCGCGAGGATCCTGTCCGGATGGGCCTCGGCCGAGCGATTCGCTACATCCTGAGCATCCCGAGCAACGTGATGCTGATCGTCGGCTCATCGCTCGGCTACTTCTACTTCGCCGGCCTGACGACTTTCGTGCTGCTGTTCGTCGAGGACCACTACCACGTGGGCCTCGCCAAAGCCGAGCTTGTGCTGATCCTGCTCGTTATCGGCGCTCTGATCGGCACCCTCGCAAGCGGTCGCATCAGCGACATCCTCGTCAGGCGCGGCTTCATCGAGGCACGCGTCCTG
>JBEKBL010000079.1:0-7865 GCA_050015415.1 Solirubrobacteraceae bacterium | reverse complement strand
CGTGCAGGTCGGCGAGGCGGAGGGGGAGGGGAAGGAGCAGCTTTCTGGCGCAGCGTGGGCCGGAGCGGTCGCGCTGTCGCTGGTTTTCGCGATCGGCCTCTTCTTCGTCGTCCCGGTCGGGCTCGTCAGCCTGATCAAGGGCTCGCTGCATTCGGCGACGCTGTTCTGGCTGATCGAGGGCATTGTTCGGACGGCGATCTTCCTTGGCTATCTCGTGCTGCTGTCGCGCCTTCGCGAGCTCCGGCGCGTGTTCGAGTACCACGGCGCCGAACACAAGGCGATCGCCTGTTACGAGGCCGGCGCCGAGCTGGAGCCGTCCGAGGCGGCGCGCTTCTCGCGGCTGCATCCGCGCTGCGGCACGAGCTTCCTGCTGATCGTGATGATCGTCGCGATCTTTGTTTTCGCGCCGTTCGGCCTGCCCGCGTGGTACTGGCTGATCGCGACCCGGATCCTGGGCGTGCCCGTGATCGCCGGCATCTCATACGAGATCATCAGGCTCGCCGCTCGGTACCGTCGCAACCGCGTCGTCGGGCTGCTGATCGCTCCCGGTCTCGCGCTGCAGCGCTTGACGACGCGGGAGCCCGATCTCGGCCAGCTCGCCGTTGCGCTTGCGGCACTGCGCGCAGTGATCGACGCGGAAGCGGCCGATGGTCTGACGGCCGCCGACCTCGTTGGTCTCGAGGTGGTTGCTTGATCGACCGGCTGGTGGACCAGATCGAGGCCCGCTTTGCCGAGCTTTCCGAGCAGATGTCGGACCCGGCGGTGCTCGGCGACCGCCAGCGCTTCGCCGAGGTCGGCCGTGCCTACAGTCAGCTCGAGCCCGCAGCCAAGCTCGCCGTGGAGTGGCGGCACGCGAGCGACGATGCGGCGGGGGCGGAGGAGCTCCTGGTCGATGACAGCGACGACGCGGAGCTGCGTGATCTGCTGGCGAGCTCGCGCGAGCGGATCGGGCAGCTCGAAGAGGAGTTACGCCTCGCGATGGTGCAGCGCGACCCGAACGACGACAAGCACGTGATCGTCGAGATTCAGGGCGGAGCGGGCGGCGACGAGGCCGGCCTCTGGGCTGACGACGTCTATCGCATGCTCGTCCGCTACGCCGAGCGGCTCGGCTTCGCGGTCGAGACGCTCGAGGACGGCGAAGGCAAGCACACCTTCGCGATCAAGGGCGATGGCGCGTACTCGATCTTCAAGTTCGAGGGCGGCACTCATCGGGTCCAGCGCGTTCCCCAAACCGAGTCCCAGGGTCGCATTCACACCTCGACGGCGACCGTCGCGGTGCTGCCGGAGGCCGAGGACGTCGACGTGCAGATCGATCCGGGCGATCTGCAGGTCGACGTCTACCGCTCCAGCGGACCCGGCGGCCAGTCGGTAAACACGACCGATTCGGCAGTCCGCGTTACGCACAGGCCGTCGGGGATCGTTGTCTCGATGCAGGACGAGAAATCCCAGCTGCAGAACCGCGAGAAGGCGCTGCGCGTGCTGCGCGCGCGGCTCTACGAGCGGGCGCTAGCCGAGCAGCAGGCGACGCTCGCGGCCGACCGCCGCTCACAGGTCGGGAGCGGCGATCGGGCGGAGAAGATCCGCACCTACAACTACGCCGAGCGGCGCGTGACCGACCAGCGCGTCAAGCTGACGCTCTACAACCTCGACGCCGTGCTTGCCGGAGAACTCGACGAGTTCACCGCCGCGCTGCAGGCCGACGAGAAGCGCCGGCTGCTCGCGGCGCAGACCGGCGAGTGAGCCTCCGCGCCGCTGTCTCGGCGCGCGACGCTCTCGACGGCGCCCGCACCGCGATCGCCGCCGGCGGGTCGCAGAGCGCGCGGCTCGACGCGGAGCTGCTACTGGCTGACGCGCTTGGCGTCACGCGCGAGCGACTGCTGGTCGACGCCGATCTGGTGGTGACAGGCGAGGCGGTGCGGCGCTTCCAGTCCCACGTGCGACGACGATCGGTTGACCGTGAGCCGGTCGCCTACATCGTCGGACGGCGGGCGTTCCGCCGCCTCGAGCTGACGGTGGATGCGCGCGTGCTCGTGCCGCGTCCCGAGACCGAGCTGCTCGTGGAGATCGGCTGCGAGCTCGATCGCGGTGCGCGCGTGCTCGACTGCTGTACTGGGAGCGGCGCCGTGGCGCTCGCGTTGAAGGACGAACGCGGTGATCTGCGCGTCAGTGGCAGCGACCTGAGCGATGCCGCGCTGGCAGTCGCGCGAGCGAATTCGGAGCGGCTGGGACTCGCGGTCACCTGGCAGAGAGCCGATCTGATGGAGCGACTCGCCGGGAGCTTCGACGCGGTCCTCGCCAATCCGCCGTACGTCCCGACGAGCGTCATCGCCACGCTCGAGCCGGAGGTCGCGCGCCACGAGCCGGCTCTGGCGCTCGACGGCGGGAACGACGGCCTCGAATTGATCCGCCGTCTCGTCGCTCAGGCGGCGCGCGCCGAGATCAAGCTGCTCGCGATCGAGCACGGCGGCGACGGCCAGGCCGACGCCGTCGCTCGGCTCTGCGAGGAGGCCGGTTTTGGCGCGATCGAGCGATGGCGCGATCTGGCCGGGCACGAGCGCGTGGTGCTCGCGCGGCGGGTGATATGACCACGCGAGCGCCTGCCGGCTCGGCGGATGAGCTGCGCAAGTGCATCACGGACGGCGGTGTCGCCGTTTTTCCGACAGACACGGTCTACGGTCTCTGCTGCGACCCTGAGAACGCCGGCGCTGTGCGGCGGCTCTACGCTCTCAAGGGACGCCCCGCGGACAGGCCTGCCGCGCTGCTCTGCTTCTCTCTTGCTGTCGCACTCGAACTGCTGCCAGAGCTTGGCGAGCGGGCGCGCGGCGCGCTCCGTCAACTGCTGCCCGGGCCGGTCACGCTGTTGCTGCCCAACGCTGAGGGGCGCTACCCACTCACCGGGGGCGAACTCTTGGGACTGCGCGTGATCGACATCGGCCTGTCGCTCGACTTGCCGGTGCTCCAGTCCAGCGCCAACCGGTCCGGCGAGGGCGATGCGCGCCGGATCGAGGACGTGCCGCTCGCGATCCGCGACGGCGCAGATCTCGTGATCGACGGCGGCGAGCTGCCGGGCGTGGCCTCGACGGTGCTCGATCTCAGCCGGCTCGATCTGGACGGCAGCTGGCGCGTGGTGCGCCAGGGGGCGCTCGGCGAGGGAGCGGTGGCGGCTCGGATCGGGCCGTCGAACTGAGGTCCCGGTCCGTAACTGGACCACTCCGTCCCTGCGAGCGCCGCTGAGGCCGTTGATAAGCTCGCCAGAGGTGTCAGACACGCTTCCGCACGACTACTTCAACCGCCCGGTCGGCGAGGTCGATCCGGAGATCGCCGAGGTGCTCGCACTCGAGCTCGATCGCCAGCAGCGCACGATTGAGCTGATCGCGTCCGAGAACTTCGTTCCCCAGGCGGTGCTCGACTGTCAGGGCAGCGTGCTGACGAACAAGTACGCCGAGGGCTACCCCGGGGCGCGCTACTACGGCGGTTGCGAGTTCGTCGACATCTCCGAGCAGCTCGCGATCGATCGCGCCAAGGACCTGTTCGGAGCCGAGCACGCGAACGTCCAGCCACACTCCGGGGCCCAGGCGAACACGGCGGTCTACCACGCGTTGCTGGAGCCTGGCGACACGATCATGGGTCTCTCGCTGGCTCACGGCGGGCATCTGACGCATGGGATGAAGATCAACGTGTCGGGACGCCTGTACGACATCGCGCCATACGAGGTCGACCCGCAGACAAGCCTGATCGACATGGATGACGTCGCCCGCATCGCGCGCGAACGCCGACCAAAGCTGCTGCTCGCCGGGTGGTCGGCATATCCGCGCGTGCTCGACTTCGCCCGCTTTCGTGAGATCGCGGATGAGGTCGGCGCCTACCTGATGGTGGACATGGCCCATTTTGCCGGGCTCGTCGCAGCCGGCCTGCATCCCAGCCCGATCGCCGCCGGCGCTGACGTCGTCACCACGACGACGCACAAGACCCTCGGTGGGCCGCGCGCCGGCCTGATCCTGTGCCGCGCGGAGCTCGCCAAGAAGATCGACTCGGCGGTCTTCCCGGGGCAGCAGGGCGGGCCGCTGGAGCACGTGATCGCTGCCAAGGCGGTGACGTTCCGGATCGCGGCGAGCCCGCAGTTCCGCGAGCGCCAGCAGCGGACGATCGACGGGGCCCGCGAGCTCGCGCGAGCACTGCTCGGCGCCGGCAACGGCATCGAGGTCTTGACCGGCGGCACCGACGTGCACCTCGTGCTCGTCGACCTGCGCGCCAGCGAGCTGAGTGGCCAGGACGCCGAGGATCGCCTGGCGCAGGTCAATATCACGGTGAACCGCAACGCGATTCCATTCGATCCACGTCCGCCTCGCGTCACATCGGGCCTGCGCATCGGCTCCCCCGCGATGGTCACGCGCGGTCTCGTCCCGGATGACTTCCGCGACATCGGCGAGATCATCGGTCTCGCGTTGAGTCCCAGCTTCGAGCGCGTGCGAGGCGATCTGCTCGAGCGGGTCGCGGCGATCGTCGAGCGATATCCGCTCTACGCGGATCTTGCGGCGCCCGCCGCCGTCTGACTGCATCTAGGTCTGCGGCCCTTACATTGGGCTGGCCCGCCTGCGATGCTGTCGGCTAGCCGATGACGCTTTCATGGCTCGATGCGCTGTACGCGTTCGCTGCAGCGACCGCGGTCGCTGCTCTGCTGACGCCGCTGACGATGCGCCTAGCGCTCGCCATCGGTGCGATCGATCGGCCGAATGAACGCGGCTTGGCCGCGCGCTCAACGCCGCTGCTCGGCGGTCTCGCGATCTTCGCCGCGGTGCTCGTTGCGGGACTGCTGTGGCTGCCGGGCCTGACGCGTCCCGTTTACCACCACGGCGCGCTGATCGCCGACGCGGTGCACTGGCACGGCATCCTGCTCGCCGCCGCGCTGATCACCCTCGTCGGTGCGATTGACGACCGCTTCCCACTTCACCCGCTCGTCAAGCTCCTCGGTCAGATCGCCGCCGCAGTCGTCGCCGAGCAGTACGGCGTGGTGGTTCGCGAGATCACGCTGCCGCTGTTCGGAGCCCTCCATTTTCCGAATGCCGGGCCGACGCTGAGCGTCATCTGGCTCGTGGCAATGATGAACGTCGTCAACTTCTCCGATGGAGTGGACGGCCTTGCGGCCGGCGTCTGCGCGATCATCGCCGGCGCGTTCGCGGTGATCGCCTTCGACCTCGGACAGGACGCCGCCGGTGTGCTCGCTGCGATGACCGCCGGCGCATCGCTCGGCTTTCTGGTGCACAACTTCCATCCGGCGTCGAGCTTCATGGGCGACTGCGGCGCCAACCTGCTCGGGTTGCTGATGGGGACCGTCGCGGTAACCGGCGATCTCAAGACGACGGCTTCGATCGCCTTCGCGCTGCCGTTGATCCTGCTCGCCGTGCCGTTCCTCGACACGACATTCGTGATCCTCAAGCGCCTGAAGTACGGTCGCCCGGTTTACGTCGCCGACGCCGAGCACTTCCACCACAGGATGGCGCGGATCGGCTTCAGCGTGCGACGCAGCGTCATGTACCTGTACGCGTGGACGCTGATGCTCGCCGGGCTTGCCCTGGCGCTCCGCTTCTTTCCCTACACCAACCACCACGGCAAGCTCGACATCGGCTGGTGCGCGGCGCTCGTGGTCTACGGCCTGCTCGTGGCGGCCGCGAGCGTCTATCTCGTCTACGTACTCGAGATCGTCAAGTTCCGTGGTCGCACGATGTGGCAGTCGGGCCGGCGGCCAGACGTGGCGGGCGCAGCCGACGGCGCTGACGGCGAGGAGGTTCCCGACTCCGCGGAGGCTCGCGCTGTCACGCGAGCCGGTGCCTCGCGGCGCGCCTGAAGCTCAGCTCGCGCCCGCGCATCGCGTCTGCTGCGCAGCCCGGCGCAGCCTGCGGATAGCGGCCGGGTCCGCGACTTTGGGCCCGCGACAGCGGTTACATCTTGGTGGCGATCCTCTCGACGGCTCCGTTGCGCAAGCTCTTGGGTGCGCTGCTGGTCGGCTGCACGCTGTTGGCGATCCCCGTCTCGGCGCGGACCGCGCCGGCGGCGGCGCACCCGCTGGTCGGCATCGCCGATGAGAATCTCGCGCTCTTCAGCGATCCGCGCTTTCTGGCGCTCGGCATCACCCAGGTCCGCTTCTACGTGTCGTGGGACGTGCTGTCCAGCGCGTACAAAAACCCCTACCGCCGTGATGTCCTCGCGGAGTGGCTGGCGGATGCCCATGGTCTCGGGTTGACGCCGCTGATCACCTTCGACCACTCCGATCGCCATGGCCTGGGAGGCCGCCTGCCGAGCGTCGCGCAGTACAGCAAAGCGTTTCTCGCGTTCCACCGCCGCTACCCGTGGGTCACCGATTTCGCGACCTGGAACGAGGCCAACTACTACGGCGAGCCGACCGCCGGCGCTCCGCAGCGTGTTGCCGGCTATTACCTTGCACTGCGCCGGGATTGTCCGACCTGCACGATCCTCGCCGCCGAGCTGCTCGACCTCAACAACCCCCGGGAGGCTGTCGGCGACGTCGAGTGGGCCCGCAGTCTGATCCGCTACGCGCACACCCAGCCGGCCTACTGGGGCCTGCACAACTACGCCAGCGCGAACACGCTGTCCGAGACATCGGTCAAGCAGCTGCTGCGAGCCGTGCGCGGCAACATCTGGCTGACCGAGACCGGTGGCATCCTCGCCCTGCCGCACCACGGCCGCACCGGCTTTGCATTGACGGCCGAGCACCAGGCGAACGTCGACCGCTTCCTGCTCGACACCTTGCCGAGTCTCAGTCGACGGATCCAGCGCATCTATCTCTACGAATGGCGCTCGCCGCGTAAGCACGCAAGCTGGGACTCCGCCTTGATCAACTACGCCAACCAGCCGCGCCCGGCTTACGACGTCCTCGCCGATGCGCTCGCCGCCTGGGGCATCGCGCCCGACTGCACGCTGTCGGAGCTACCCCCGGCATGCCAGGCCCTGACCGCGGGATCGTCCCCGTGAGCAGTCGAAAGCCTGCGCTCCTGGCTGCGCTGGCGCTCTGCTGTGCGGCCTGCGGCGCCGCGGCGAGCCACGCTCACAAGGTTGCGCAGGCCTCACAGCATCACTCCGCCTCGCAGAGCAGCGGGCTGACAGGCAGCACGGGTGAGGCGACCGGTCCCTCGCCGCCCGTGGCCAATCCGAGCGGCCACGTGATCGTCGGCATCGGCGACAACAAGACCGAGTTCCTCACCGATCCGCGATTTCTCGCGCTCGGCATAACCCACGTCCGCGACGACGTGCCATGGGATGTACTGCAGGAGCCGTTTCCAAACGCGCGACTCGCGCTCTGGCTGAGCGAGGCGCACCGAGAGCACCTGACGCCGCTGATCAGTTTCGATCATTCCGGGGTTCCCGGCAGACGGCGCGAGCTCCCATCCGTCGCGGAGTTCAGCAAGCTCTTCCTGGAGTTCCGGGCGCGCTACCCGTGGGTCACCGAATTCGTGACCTGGGATGAGGTCAACTTCTTCCTTCAGCCGACGTCGACGGACCCGCAGCGCGTCGCGGGCTATTACCTTGCGCTGCACCGGGATTGTCCGACCTGCACGATCCTCGCCGCCGATCTGCTCGACCTCCCGGGACCCCAGTACGCCGTTCCGATGGTCCAGTGGGTGCACGCGTTCTTGCGCCACGTGCACACACCACCCGCGTACTGGGGTCTCAACAACTACGTAGGCGCCAACGGCCTCGACACAGCCAGCACGCTGAGCTTCCTGCGCTCGGTGAGCGGCAAGGTCTGGTTCGCCGAGACGGCTGGTGTGATCAGCGACGGCGGCGGCGCCGTGGCGGCAACGGCCGCCCGCCTCGAGCGCCAGGCAGCGGTTGATCGCTTCATCCTC
>JBEKBL010000078.1:0-7867 GCA_050015415.1 Solirubrobacteraceae bacterium | reverse complement strand
CGTAAAAGGCTAGCGCAGCTCGTCGATCAGGCGGAGGATCTCGACCGCCTCGGCGCGCAGCTGACGGTTGAGCGCCCGGAAGTCCTCGTCAGAGAGCTTGCCGGTGCGGTAGTCGAGCTCGGTGTCGCGGATCTCGGCGTACTTCGCAGCGCGCGCCGCCTCCAGCGCCCGGCGGTCCCCATCGCCAGCCGGATCGAGCCTCGCCGGCTTGCGCAGCGGGGCGCTCACGAACCAGACCAGGGACGCCAGCAGCAGCGCGATCACCGCGATCACCAGGACCACCATCATCGACTCGCATGCCCTTGCGGGCGCAGGCGCCTAGGCGCGGCCGAGCTCCTGTGCCACACGGGCGAAATAGCGCGCCCGCACACGCGCCGTGGCGCCCCCCGTCGGCCAGATCGCGGTCAGACCGCCGGCGAACACGATCAGCGCGCCGATCCAGAGCCACATCACCAGTGGCGAGGACGTCAGCTTGAACTGCGCCGCCGGCGTGTTCGTCAGGTAGCCGTGCGCGATCGCTGCGAGCAGGACGTAGGAGAGAGTCAACCGCTTCCTCGGCCCGACCTTGTCGTTGTTGACGAGCGAGTTGGCCCGGTTGATCTCCCCCTGGATGGCTTCCTCCACGGAGGGGGCGTCGATCGCCGCGGATATGTCACGTCTAAAGCTCGAGTCGAGGCTTAGCTCGCTGACCGAGTCGCCGCCGATCAGGCTCCCGACGGGTCCCTCGGCGCCGCTCGGATCGGGGAAGAACTCGGCGGTCGGGTGCAGCGTCGTGACGTAGCGACCAGAGCGCGACACGCGAACCATCGCGCCGAGAGTCAGCAGGGCCCCGGTGCTCGTCGGGTCGTTGACGATCGCCGCCGTCGGGCGCACGACCTTCATCGTGTAGCCGGCGACGACATCGCTCTGACCGGGCTTGAGCTGGACGTAGTGGCTCCGCTGGAAGGTCGCCGACGCCGCGACGCCGATGAACAGCACGGCCACGCCCACGTGAACGATGTAGCCGCCGTAGCGCCGGCGGTTGCGCCGGACCATCGACAGCAGCGCGCCCGGCGGCGTGTCCGACGAGGTCGCGCGTCGCACGCGCCAGCCGCGCCAGAACTCCTGCCCGACGGCGGCGAAGACGAAGACAGCGCAGCTGAAGAGCGCGACCGTGGCCGGCGAGGATGAGATCGGGACGAGCGTGAACGACGCGACCAGCATCGCCAGCGCGGCGAGCAGCGGCAGCGTGAAGTTGCGACGCGCGTTGGCAAGCGTCGCCCGCCTCCAGGGGATCACCGGACCGATGCCCGAGAGCAGCACGAGCATCAGCGCAAGCGGCACCGTGTAGCGATCGAACCATGGCGCACCGACCTCGCTTTCGGTGCCGGTGAGCGCGCCCGAGATGAGCGGGAAGAACGTGCCCCAGAAGATCACAAACGTCAGACCGACCAGCAGCACGTTGTTGAGCATGAAGGCGGCCTCCCGCGAGAAGAGCGAGTCGAGCTGGTGCTCGCTGCGCAGTACCTCCCGGCGGCTGACGACAAGGTAGATCGAGCCCGTCACCATCGCGGTGATCAGGATCACGAACGGCACGCCGAGCGTCGAAGCGCCGAACGCGTGGATCGAGTTGAGCACGCCCGAGCGCACGAGGAACGTGCCAACGATCGCCAGCGTGCTCGCGCCCAGCACAAGCGACGCGTTCCAGATCTTCAGCATGCCGCGCTTCTCTTGGATCATCACCGAGTGCAGGAACGCGGTGCTGATCAGCCAAGGCATCAGCGCGGCGTTCTCGACCGCGTCCCAGCCCCAGTAGCCACCCCAGCCGATCTCGTAGTAGGCCCAGCGTGCGCCCAGCAGGATGCCGAGCCCGAGAAACAGCCATGAGGCGAGCGCGAAGCGTCGGGTGACCTGGATCCACTCGGCGTCAACGCGCCGGGTGATGAGCGCGCCGACGGCGAAGGCGAACGGGATCGTGAAGAATGTGTAACCCGAGTAGAGCATCGGGGGGTGGATCATCATGCTCGGGTTGCGCAGCAGCGGGTCGAGTCCGGCGCCGTTGACCGGTGCCGGCGAGGTCAACGCAAACGGCGTCGCGAAGAAGACGAGCAGCGAGCTGAAGAACGCTCCGAAGCCGAGCAGCACCGACACCGCGTACGGGACGATCTCGCGCATCCTGTTGCGCGTCAGGAACACCGCGAGGCTCGCCCAGAGCGAGAGCAGCCACGCCCAGAGCAGCAGCGAACCTTCCTGGGACCCCCACATGGCCGCGGCGCGGTAGAAGAGCGGCGTCGTGATGCTCGAGTTGTTGGCGACCGTGTTGTAGGCGAAGTCGTTGTTGATGAACGCAACCTCGAGGATCGCGAAGGCGACGCTGAGGATCGCCAGGAGCGCGTACACGGAGCGGCGACCGGCATCGACCCAATCGCGGCGGCCATGCCGCGCGCCGTAGAGCGACGCGCCGATCCCGAACAGCGTCGTGAGCAGCGCCAGGATCAGCGCGGCGCGGCCGACGACCGCCATCAGCTGGCCGCTGCGATCACGCCGACTTCGCGGGGCTGTACTTCGACGGACACTTCGTGACCATCGATCCGGACTGCGCGACGAATCCCGACCCGCTCTTGGCGACGGTGACGATCAGTTCACGCCCGACGCGGAAGGGGTCCGGCACCGCACCCGTATAGCTCACCGGCACGCTCCGGCCACCGCCCGCGCGGTCGGCCAGACGGAAGTCGAGCACGCCGTTGGCGAGATGGCGGACCGAGCCTTTGACGACCGTACCGGTCAGCTCGTAGTCGTCGCCAGGCTTGGCCCGCGCGAGCAGCTGCGTCGGTGTCAGAGCTTCATCCGCCGCGGAAAAGCTCGTGTAGATGAGGCCCGCACCAAGCGCCACGGCGAGCGTGAGCGAGACGACGAGGCGCACCTGACGCTTGTGGCCTGGAATCATCGCGGTCGGGAATTTACCGCACGGGCTCGGCCGCGGCTGCGGTGTCCCGGTCGCGCCGCTGGCTGTGATTGTGGCTGGCGCGCCCGCCCGACCCAGGCGCTCAGCGTTTCAGGGCCCCACTGGTCGTGGAAGTGGACGCGCGCGACGAGCCGCAACCGTCGATGACGCGCCGTGCCGTTGCCGAGATAGACGATCCAGCTGTAGTGGCGGTGGTAGAGCTGGTAATACGGGCCGAGCCGCGGCAGTGAGCCGTTGGCGAGCGGCCGGTCGCCGTGCTTGACGAGCCAGAAGCGGATCGCCGGCTCGATCGGCTGGGTCGCGAGGTCGAGCGGGCCGAGCTCGTAGTCGATCGAACGACGGCTGGGAAGTGCCGCGACGAGCGCGCGGCCGATCGTCGTCGTCGGCGCGTACTCGCGAACATGCGAGTCAGGGCGCTCGGCATTGGCGACCGCGCGGCCGACGCCCGCAGTTCCAAGGACGCCGGCGAGCACGACGGCGATCGTCGCGGACACGGCCACCCCGCGCGGCAGCGCCGGCTCCGATCTCCTCGCCGCCGCGAGCAGGCGCGGCCATGCCAGGCGCGCGAGCCAGGCGAGCATGCACCAGATCGACCACGCGACCACGAGCCAAACCCAGAGGCCTAGCTGGGAGCCCCACCACATCGTGTAGCCGAGCGTGCCGGCCAGGAGCGGCGCCGTCGGCGTGTTCGCTGCGTCGGCCCCAAGGCCGAGGCACATTCCGAGGCCCATCAGCGCCGCCGCGCACAGGTCGATCCGTCGTCGCAGCGCGGCGGCGACTGCGATCAGCGCGAGCAGTGCGAGCAGCGCGAGCGCGGAGTCGGTCTGAGCGCTCGCGGGGGTGCTGCGGACGCTCCGTTTGCGCGCCCATTCGGACTTCGGCACGTAGAGGAACCAGGGCTTGAAGCCGATTGCCCGGACCACCGCGTTCCAGCCGACGCGCGGGCCAAGAGTGCTGCCGCGGTCATGGACCGTCGTGACGATCAGCGACAGGTTGCCGGGACTGTGCTCGAGCTCGTCGATCACGGGCGCGCTCCAGCAGAGCCCGAGGACGAGCACCGCAAGGATCGCCCAGCGCCAGATGACGCGCGCCGGTCGCAGCCCACCAGCCCGGCGAGCGTTCCACCACGGCAACAGTCGCAGGATGGTGAGCCCCACGATGCCAACGACGACAATCGCGACGGTCGGCGCGAGATACGTGAGATGCGTCTGCGTGACGAAGCTCGCGACCACCACGACCGCCGGCAGCAGGCGGTAGTCGCCGCAGGCGAGCGACCAGCAGAGGAAGATCAGGAGCAGGAACGGGAACATCGCCGCGGAGGGGTTCCAGACGTCATGGAAGACCTCAGCCGCCAGGGACTGACACATCAGCGCGATGCCGATCGACACCGCGAACATCAGCACGAGGCCACCCCGCCGCCGTGCCAGGACCACGCAGCCGACGATGCAGAGCGTGTTGACGACGCCCATCGCGATCGCGGCGCTCGCCGGCCCACCCAGTCGCACCGGGATCGCGAGCAGCCAGTAGAGCATCGGCCCCGGGCTGTGAACTATCTGCCGGGTCACGTTCCCGGCCTCCGAGTACTGGCCGATGAGCGGGCTGTGCGAGCTGAAGACGTCGAGCGCCCGCGTCAGGATGATCCCGTCGTCGCCGTCGGGCTCCCAGCCGGCCCGGGCGGCGTGAACCGTGGAGACGATTACCGGGATCGCCGCGGCGACCCCGGCAGCCAGCGCCGGGATCTGCCGCGCGGCGAGCGCCAGCGCGGCACGCGGCAGCTGGCGCGCTACGCGAGCCAGGGCCTCGCGGCGGAACGGCTGGTGCGTTGGCGCCGTGACGCTCGCCGGCGACGGCGCAATACCAGCCCCGCTGGGCGCCACGGCCGACCGGACACCGGTCGCGGATTCGTCCGGATGCTCGACCGTTCCCTACTCCTCGGGGAGTTCATCGTCCGACGCCTGAAGGTCGCCATCGTGTTGCAGCCTGGAGCTCCGGCCCGTGAGAACAGCAATCGAGGATCCGATTCCAGAGCTCCAACCGCCCACCAGCTCCCATGCCCGGGCGATCCCGATCAGCAGGGACGCGATGAGCACGTATCCGATCGTCGCGACGTGCGAAGTTCGTCCCGGGTTGACGATCAGGGTCATCCCGTACGCGAGCTCGAATCCGAACATCAGCAGGAGGGCAGTGATCAGCACGATCTGTCGTCGGCGCTGTAACTGTGGCTGTGGCGCGGTCAGGCCCGCGATCGTGCGCAGTCCCGCCGCGGCGAAGAAGATGCCGATGATGCCGAAGATCGCGGCCGGATAGCCGATGTTGGTTCCGGGCACGAGACCAAACAGCGATACGGCCAAGGCATTGGTGAAGGCAAGGAGCGCGGCGGCTGCCCTGAATTCACGGACGACCGGGTGGGATTTCGCATGGCTCTCCGACACAGAGACCGCCACGAACAGGAGGCCGGTGAGCGTGGCTGCCGCGGTTCCGATGGCTGCGAACAGCTCTCTGTAGGACCCGCCCAGCACGGCTTCAACCCTACTCATTCGGTGTTGACGCCACCGAGCGCGCCGGGCCTATTACGGCGAATCGCTGTGGCCCGGAGCCACCGCCTCGGGCAGCGCCACGTCGGGCGTTCGGGCGACGCCGAGCGCAAGGATCAGGAACTGGATCGAGCGCGGGAACCGGCGGCCGGCCGGTGGCGGACCGTCGTGAGCTTCGGCGATCTCGAGGAGGCGCAGCACCTCATCGCAGACGGCAGCGTGCTCTCCCTCGCGATCGCAGGCCAGGCGTGCCAGGGCAATCGACTCAGCAAGCTCACCGCCGGCCATCGCGCGGCCCATCGCCGCCAGCAGGTGGGAGCAGACCCGCTCCATTGCGGGGTCCAGGGAAGCGGGCGGGCCGGGCGGCGGGCCGGCATCGGCCGGCACCTCGCCGGCCAGGATCCGCTCGATCTGGCCTCCGGCGATGGAGGTCAGCGCCTGCGTGCCCAGGCCTGCCGCCCGCGCGAGGCGAAGCTGTAGGGCAGCGGAGCTGATCGGCTGCCCGTAGGGGCAGTCGCTGGCCCAGAGGATCTGGCTCGGCGGGACGAGACAGAACAGCATCATCAGATCGGCCGGGTTCCACCACGACGTGTCGATGAGCAGGTTCGGGTGCTCCGGCATCAGCCGCCACAGCCACGCGAGATCGCTGACCGCCGCGTGCGCGAGGATCAGATGTGCGCGCGGATGGCGACTTGCGAGTTCCAGCGTGTCTCGGCCCAGAGCGGGGATGCCGCGGCCGGCGTGGATCAGCACCGGCACACCGCGCTCGTCCGCGAGCGAGACCAGGTCCGCGACCGCCGGCTCGCTCATCGCGAAGCGCTCTGCGCGCGGGTGAAGCTTTATGCCGCGGGCGCCGGCATTGAGGCAGCGCCGGGCCTCGGCAAGCGCGTCGCGGTGCGGATCTACCCTGCAGAACGGCACGAGCCGGCCGCCTGCGGCCTCGGCGGCGGCCAGCGCCTCGTCGTTGGCCGGCGGGTACCCGTCCGGCTCGCACATCGGGAAGAAGACGGCACGCGCACCGGCTTGCTCCATCCTCGCCGACAGCTCCTCCGGCTCCTGCTTGAAGCCGTCCGGGTCGTTGCGCCCGAAATGGGTGTGAGCGTCAAACAGCGACAGGTGACCCGTCTCGCGCTCGATCGCGTCGAGCCAGCGTCGTGCTTCGAGCTCGATCGGCTCGGGCGGGTCATCCCGGCTCCAACCGGCAGCGACATCAGCCACGGCGCATCACGCGCGCGATCCGCTCAACCGCCTCCTCGACCAGCGCCGGCGACGTCCCGATGTTGAGCCGCGCAAACCCCGCGCCCTGACGTCCGAAGCTCGGTCCGGGACTCAACGCCACGCCGCCGCGCTCGAGGATCGCGGCGGATGGATCATCGCCCAGCTCGAGCGCGCGCAGGTCGAGCCACACCAGGTAGCTGGCCTGCGGCTGTGTGTAGGCGACCTGCGGCAAACGCTCAGCCAGCAGCTCCGCCAACAGCTGCCGGTTGTGGTCGAGCACGGCGATGACGTCGTCGAGCCACGCTCCTCCCTCGCGGAATGCGGCGATCGAGGCGATCGCACCGAGATGACCGCAGTGAGTGTCGCCGAACGAAAGGCGACCGACGACCTCGGCGGCGCTGTCTGACGCGGTGACGATCTGGGCGCAACTGAGACCGGCGATGTTGAACGCCTTCGAAGCCGACCACAACGCGATGCCGCGCTCGCTCGCCGCCTCCGAGACGCTCAGGAACGGCACGTGCCGAGCGCCGGGGAGAACCAGCGGCGCGTGGATCTCGTCGGCCAGCACCCAGGCGCCGTAACGCGCGGCGCCATCAGCGATCGCAACCAGCTGCTCGCGGGTCGCCACACCGCCGGTCG
Source organism: Solirubrobacteraceae bacterium (assembly GCA_050015415.1). GTDB lineage: Bacteria > Actinomycetota > Thermoleophilia > Solirubrobacterales > Solirubrobacteraceae > Palsa-513. Next base: position 532 of record JBEKBL010000078.1, on the reverse strand, counting down.
GATTGTGCGGACTGCAGAGGAGCAGGGCGACGGCGCCGGCTGCGAACCTCCGCTCGATCGCCTCCACATCGAGTCCCTCGGCGGCCAACGGCGCCTCGGCCGGCTCGCAGCCGAGCTCCTCGATCACCGTGAAGAACGGGGGGTAGATCGGCGTGTTGATCACGACCGTCTGGCCCGGCTGCGTGAGCAGCCGCAGCAGCGATCGGATCGCGCCGACCACATCCGAGCTCGGGGCGACCCGCGCCGCTTCGACGCTCCAGCCGAGGCGACTGCCGGCGAAGTCGGCGAAGGCCTCTGCCAGACCGAGGTCGTGCGGCGATGCGTAGCCGCAGTCGTCCAGCTCGACCGCCTCGGTCAGGGCCAGCTTGACGGGCTCTGCCAGTGGAAAGTCCATCTCAGCGACCCAGGCCGGCAGTACGTCAGCGCTGTAGCGAACCCACTTCGCGCTGCGCCGACGGCGCAACCGCGAAATCGGCAGATCGGTCAGCTCGTGGTTGAGGATCGTCGCCATCGTCGTCGAACTCTGTCACGC
>JBEKBL010000077.1:0-13154 GCA_050015415.1 Solirubrobacteraceae bacterium | reverse complement strand
GAGGAGCGCCTCCGCCAGATCCTGCGGGACGTCATCGCGGGAGAGCTTCGCGGAGATCTCGCGGCGCTCGCCGACGCCCGGATCTACGTGCCCGAGGACGATGCCGGAATCGGCCATGTCGGTGACTTCCAGGTCACGCGGACGGGCACGGGCGGATTCGCCTCCGAGCTCTTCGCGACGCCGCAGCCCTCGCCGCGTCGGGGCGCCGGCGAGGACTCGGTCTTCACCCATCCGGCGAGCTCCCGTGGCAGCTGGGAGGTCGACGAGGCGCCGACGGACGAGCTGGGTACCACGGCACGCGGCTAGTCGAAAAGGCGCCGCGCGACGGCGCCGAGTGTCTCGAGCTCGGCGAGTGAGCGATCGAGCCGTGGCACGAGCGTCAGCGGAACGCCGTCGAGTTGCCCGCGCAGCCGGGCGACTCCGAGCTCATCCTGGTGCGCCTGCCCCGCGGCTCGTCTGGCGCTGGCGGCGACGATTCCGCCGAGGCGCTCGCCGAGCGCCTGGGCGAGCGCCAGCTCTGTCGCCGGCGTATCGCTCGGAGCGTTGGCGTCACGGGATATCGCCACGCGATTGACCACGACCCCGCCGATCTCGAGGCCGGCCCGTCGCAACTGCGCAGCGAACGCGATCGACTCGCGAACCGGCTCACGCTCGGGTGAGCTGATCAGTACGAACGTCGTCCCGCGATCGCGCAGCAAGGCCTCCACTGCTGCGGCGCGCTCGCGAAAGCCACCGACGAGCGAGCCGACGGCCGCGAAGAACAGCGCGATCTCGCCGAGCAGATCGATCCCTATCAAGCGCCGCATCAAGGCCATCGCCGGGGCGCCCGCCCGGTTCGCGAACCGGGCGCCGAGACCGGCCGGAGCCACGAAGAGGCGAAGCGCGGGCGCGTCGAAGAACTGCATCAGGTGCTCGGGCGCGCGCAGGAAGTCGAGCGTGTTGCGCGACGGCGGTGTGTCGAGAACGATCGCGTCGAACTGCCCCGAGCGATCAAGCTCAAACAGCTTGGCTACGGCGGTGAACTCATGCGACCCGCCGACGGCCCCGGAGATCTCGCGATAGATGCGGTTGGAGAAGACGCGGTCGCGTGTTGCTTCATCGACGGCAAGCCGGCGGATCAGATCATCGAAGGTGCGCTTCGGGTCCAGCACCATCGCCCAGACCTCCCCGCGCAGCGGCACGCCGGTAGGGCCGAGGTGCTCCCTGCTGAGGAGCTGTGGCTCACTGGCAAGCGCATCGAGTGCGAGTGCGCCGGCGAGCCGCCGCGACGGATCGATCGTTATGAGCGCCACGCGTTGACCCTTTGCCGCGAGGCCGAGTGCGATTGCCGCAGCGCTTGTCGTCTTGCCGACGCCTCCGGCCCCGACGCAGATGCAGATCCGTCGGTCGCCGAGAACCGCATCGAGGCTCACAATGCCGCCTCCAGCTCCGCCGCGAGGTCGGCGAGTTCGAGCAGGCCCAGTTCCCCGCCGTTGGAGCGGGGAAGCGCGACGCGCGGCACCTCCGGCAGTACCGCCGCCAGGCGCTCGATCTGCTCACGCTCGAGGCGCGACTCGAGATCACCGCTCAGCGTGCGCTCGACGGCGACCCGCGCTCCCAGTGGCAGCTCGCCTGGGCGCGCAAGCAGCGCACGCAGCATGCTCGCATCGCCGTCATCGAGCAGCTCGTCCGAGACCGCATTGACGACGACCAAATCGAGCGGCAGCTCGGCTTCACGCAGGAGTCGTTCGTTCAGCTCGAGTAGCTCGCTGACCGCTGCGTCCTCGGGCCGTGCGACGGCGACGACGGCGGTGCTCCCACGGTCGTGCAAGAACTCGTCGATCCGCCCGCCCTGGCGAGCGATCGGGCCTGCCTGCGCTGTTCGCGCGAAAGCCTGCGGGGCCGTCAGGAGCGCCAGCGAATGGCCGCTCGCGGGCGCGTCAACCACGACGAGGTCGTACGGTGACACGTCGGGCACACGCCGCTCTGGCTGCGCCAGCTCCCAGAGCTTGCCGACGTTCAGGAGCTCACGCAGCCCTGGGGTTGCCGCCGCCAGGTAGCCGATCAGGCGCGTGGCGCCAACGAGATCGGCAAGCATCCGCAGCGGCAGATGCTCGTGGAGATATTCGTCGAGCGCTCGCTCGGTATCGATCTGGATCGCCCACAGCCGTGGTGCGACCTCGACCTCGCCCTGCTCCACGCCGATGCCGTAGAGCTGCGCCAGCTCGCCGCGCCCGCTGACCTCGGCCACGATCGTCCGCGCGCCGCGACGAGCCGCGAGCATCCCGAGGGCGGCCGACACCGTCGAGCGGCCGACGCCACCCTTGCCGACGACGAAGACGAGGCGGCGTGCGAGCAGCCCGGGCGCGGGGGAGCCATCGATCATTACCGCCGATGCTAAGGGTCGAGCGTCTCGCGACTCCCGCGAGAGGATTTGCAGACCCGGCAGGATTCCGATCGCGGCGTCCGAATACTGCGGCGTGGAGCACATCCATGAAGAGTGCAGGCTTCCGTGAGCCCGGCTCGGGTCATAGCGTTCGCCAACCAGAAGGGCGGCGTCGCAAAAACGACGACGACGCTCAATCTCGCGGCAGCATTCGCCGAAGAGGGCCACCGCGTGCTCTGCATCGATATGGATCCGCAGGGCAACCTGACGATGTCCCAGGGCATCGATCCCGACACGCTCGAACGCTCCATGTATGACGTGCTGGTTCACGCGACGTCGATCCGCGAGGTGATCCGCAAGCGAGAGATCGACGTCGCCTGCTCATCGATCGACCTTGCGGGGGCCGAGATCGCGCTGGCAGCGACGATTGGTCGCGAGCGCGCGCTGGAGCGAGCGCTGAAGCCGGTCTCCGACGACTACGACTTCATCTGCATCGATACGCCGCCGAGCCTCGGACTGCTGACGATCAACGCGCTCACCGCCGCGCACAAGGTGATCGTCCCGGTGCAGTGCGAGTACCTCTCGATGCGTGGCTTGATCCAGCTCCAGAACACCCTGTCGATGGTCCGCGAGAACCTCAACCCGACCGTCGACATCCAGGGCATCCTGCCAACGCTGGTGGATTCGCGAACGATTCACGCGAAGGAGGCGATCGAGATCCTCGAAGAGAACTTCGGCGACCGCGTATTCGCCTCACGGATCCGCAAGACGGTGCGCTTCGCCGAGGCGCCGGTGAAAGGGATGTCGGTGCTCCGCTACGACCCGTCCGGCACGGCTGCGCAGGCCTACCGCGACCTCGCGAAGGAGATTCTCAATGGCGCCGCCTAGTAAACGCGCGAGTATGCGCGAGGGTCCGCTTGCGGCGCTGTTCCGCAAAACCGACGGCGATGATCTCGAGGCCCCGCCGCTCGATCCGGAGCCCGTCGTCGCGAGCAACGATCTGGCCGCGCGGCTCCTGAGCCCGCGCGACCGCTTGCGCGAGGCCTTCGGCTCGGAGCTGGAGCTGCCGAGCGACATCCTGGCGGCGCCCACGCTCGGTGACATCACCGCGTCGGCGCCGGGTCGGAAGTCCGACGGCGCAGGCGTGCCAGAGCCACTGAGTCCGCTCGAGGAACTCGAAGCAACACGCCTGCTCGGCCAAGCCCGACTGCGCGTGGTCGGCGTCGGCGGGGCCGGCGTCAACGCTGTCAACAGGATGATCGAGGCCGAGGTTCCAGGCGTCGAGTTCATCGCGATCAACACCGACGTGCAGTCGTTGCAGCAGTCGACGGCTGCTACCACGATTCACATCGGAGCCGAGGTCACACGCGGTCTCGGATCGGGCTCGGACGCCGCGGTTGGGCGCGAAGCTGCGATCGAGGGCTACGACGAGCTGAAGGCCAAACTCAAGGGCTCGGACATGGTGTTCATCACCGCCGGCGAGGGCGGCGGGACCGGCACCGGAGCGGCACCGATCGTCGCTGCGATCGCGCGCGAGGTCGGCGCGCTCACCGTCGGCATCGTCACCAAGCCATTCGGCTTTGAGGGCTCGCGTCGCGCGGCGCAGGCCGACAAGGGGATCGAGGAGCTCGGCCGCGTGGTCGACACGCTGATCGTCGTTCCGAACAACCGGTTGCTCTCGGTGCTCGACAAGAAGGTGTCGATGGTCGATGCGTTCGCCGTCGCCGACGATGTGCTGCGCCAGGGCGTCCAAGGTGTCGCAGACCTCGTCACCCTGCCCGGTCTGATCAACCTCGACTTCGCCGACGTGCGGACCGTGATGTCCAACGCCGGGACGGCGCTGCTCGGGATCGGCATGGGATCAGGCGACGGCCGGGCAGTGGAGGCAGCAGTGGCAGCAGTCTCCTCGCCGCTGCTCGAGACGTCAGTCGAGGGAGCTCGCAGCATCCTGCTCTCGATCACGGGTGGACCGAGCCTCTCGCTGTGGGAGGTCAACGAGGCGGCGAAGGCTGTTAGCGACGCCGCGCACCCCGAGGCGAACATCATCTTCGGCGCGACGGTCGATGAGAAGCTCGGTGACGAGGTTTGGGTAACGGTCGTAGCCACCGCTCACGGCGATCGCGTCCGGCCACCGGCACTCGTCGTCGACCAGCCGGCCGGCGAGCCGCGAGTCCATCGGACGGCGGCGGAACGCACCACCTCCCGCTCAGCGCTCGCGATCGCAGAGATCGAGGTGCCGGAGTTCGGGTCGCGAACTAGCTGAAGCGGACCTTGCCATTGGATCGGGCGCGCGCCTGCGCCCGATCGACGAAGTCGAGCCGCCTCAGCGCGGCGCGAAGCAGGCGCGCGAGCAGTCGCATCCGCGCATTCTCCGAGCGCAGCTCTAGCAGGCGCTGTTTGGCCTCGAGTCCGAAGTCGACCGTTGCGGCCATCGCATAGGCCGACATCGTCGCGAGCGTTGTCTGGTCGGGCTCGTCGTCGGTGGCGGCGCTGACGAGCGCGGCATAACTCTCGCGCGCTGCGTCGGCTGCGTCCGCGTCGGCTGTCTCGTCGTCGTCGAGGATCAGGTCAATCGTTCCCGCGGGGTAGGCCAGACCGTCCTCGCGCTCGAGAAGCCGGAACGGCCGCGTGGCACGCGCGAGGATGTTCATCCGGCCGTCATCCATCCGTTCGAGGACGCGCGCGATCTCGCAGGCGCAACCGACGTCTTTGAGCTCGTCGTCGGCCAGCCAGATGATCCCGAATTCGCGCTCGTGTTCGAGGCATTCGCTGACCATCGCGCGGTAGCGCTGCTCGAAGATGTGCAGCCGGATCTCCTCGCCCGGCAACGCGACCAGGCTTAGCGGGAAAAGCGGAAATTGGCTCTGGCGCTCCACGCGAGTCGAATCGTAGAGCGCTGGCGGTCTGGATCTGCCTGCTCCGCCCAGCCGGCTGTGCGGCGTGCCGGTGTCGCGAATCGCTCGAGCCAGCAGCCGGCGCCCCGCCCGGCGCTCGAGCCTGCGTCTACTAGGGGGTGCGCCGCGCGACGAAGCGCAGCCCCGACCAGGTGTCGTCTATCGCGCAGACCTTGTTGTCGACCAGCCCGGTTGCGAGCCCGATCGCTCGCACAACGTGATCGTCGAGGTCGGTGGCGACGCCCGAAGCACGCTTCGGCCAGGCGAGCCAGATTCGCCCGCTCGCCTCGCGGGCCCGCAAAATCGCCGGTAGGCGAGTCTCGAGCGCCCGGCGCGAGCCGGCGAAGCACACAATCAACTCGAATTGGCCGCGCAGCTGGCGGCTTATCCTGGCGCCTTCGAGCCGCTCGGCAAATCCGCTCGGCCCACCGATCACCGCGACGCGCATCTGCGGCTCGACGCCGAGCTTGCGCGCCAGCGGCGTGCCTGAGTAGCCGGCCTCCATCGCCGATCCGCGCCGCTCAGCCGTTGGCGCTGGCGAGCTCTACGAGCAGGCGCACGCCGAATCCCGAGCCGCCCTTCTCAGCGTAGACGCGGCCGAGATTCCACGCGGTGCCGGCGATGTCGAGGTGCGCCCACGGGGTGTCGCCGGCGAACGCGGCGAGGAACTCGGCGGCCGTGATCGAACCGGCCTTTCCACGCTCGGGGGCGTTGTTAAGATCGGCGTAGCTTCCCCGGACGAGCTTCTTGTACTCGGGGTGGAGCGGCATCCGCCAGACGAGCTCCCCCGTCGCGGCGCCGGCAGCTGCGACCGCCGCTGCCCACTCGTCGTCGTTGCTCATCAGCCCGGCATACGTCGAGCCGAGCGCGACGATGATCGCGCCGGTCAGCGTGGCCAGATCGATGAGTCGCTCCGCACCCTCGCTGATCGCGTGTGCAAGGCAGTCGGCAAGTACGAGCCGGCCCTCGGCGTCGGTGTTGTTGATCTCAACCGTCTTGCCGCTCATCGTGCGCACGATGTCCCCCGGCTTCACCGAACGGTCGCTCGGCAGGTTCTCGGTTGCGCCGATGACGGCGACGATCTCGACGGGCAGCTGCAGCGCTGCGATCGCGCCGACCGCCTCGATGACCGCCGCGCCGCCGGACATGTCGAACTTCATCTCCTCCATGCCCGAGCCCGGCTTCAGCGAGATGCCGCCACTGTCGAACGTGACGGCCTTGCCAACGAACCCGAGCACCGGACCGCTCGCATCAGGCCCGCGGTAGCGCAACGTGATCAGCGCTGGCTCCTGCGCGGAGCCCTGCGCGACGGCGGCGAACGCCCCCATGCCGCGATCGAGCAGCTTCTTGCGACCTTCGACCTGGACCTCGAGGCGTTCGTGCTCGCCTGCGACTGCGCGTGCTCGAGCGGCAAGATCGCTCGGCGTCATGTCGTTCCCGGGCGTGTCCTGGAGGAGGCGCGCCGCGTTGACCGCGTTGGCGATCACCTGGGCCTTCGCCAGAGCAGCGCCGTAATCGCCCTCTGCACAGATCGTCAGCGACTCGAGCTCGCGATCGGCCTCGTCATCCGGCTCCGTGCGGTAGCGATCGAAGCGGTAGCTCGCAAGGATCGTGCCCTCGACGAGCGCGGCCGCGATTCGCTCGTCGGAGCCCGGCGGCGCCTGCCAGCAGAGCGCTCGGGCCCCGAGCTCTCCTGCCCGCTTGGCGGCGCCTGCTGCCGCGACCCGCGCCGCCTCGGCATCGAAGCGATCACGGGCGCCGAGGCCGGCCAGCAGGAAGCGTCGGCCGTCGACGTGCGTCAGTCCGAGCGCGCCCAGCTTCAGCTTGGCCTCGCCCGCGTCGAGCAGGACCTGCAGCGTCGCGGATAAAACGCTCTCGCCGTCAAAGGCGCCGACAACGATCGTGTCGGCCGAGGTGCTCTCCGCCGGTTCGTTGGCCAGGCGCACGTCCATCCCCGGCGAGCATACAGCGGCGGGTCACTAGCATCTCGCCGATAGTCCCGTGACCCCGGAGGGAGTGCCGATGTCGAAGACCGTGATCCTTGGAGCTGCGCGAACGCCGATCGGCAAGCTCGGCGGCGGGCTCGCAGCGATCGATGCTCCGAGCCTGGGCGGCGTGGCGATCAGGGCGGCCCTCGAGCGTGCGGCTGTCGCGCCGGCGCAGGTCGAGCACGTCGTGATGGGTACCGTGCTGCAGGCCGGACAGGGCCAGATCCCGTCGCGTCAAGCCCAGATCAAGGCGGGCGTGCCGAAGGAGGTCAGCTCCGAGACGATCAACAAGGTTTGCGCCTCGGGGCTCCGCGCTGTGGCGCTGCTCGACCTCGGCATCCGTGCCGGCGAGCTTGACGTCGGCGTCGGCGGTGGGATGGAATCGATGTCGCGCGCCCCCTACCTGCTCGACGGCGCACGGTTCGGCTATCGCATGGGCAACCAGACGGCGATCGACTCGATGGTCGCCGACGGCCTGACGAGCGCTTGGACCGGCAAGCACATGGCCGAGGAGGCGACCGAGGTGGCCGCGGAACTCGAGATCACGCGCGCCGACATGGACCGCTGGGCGCTGCGCTCGCAGCAGCGTCACGATTCCCGGCCGCAAGGGGGACACGCTGGTCGCGGTCGACGAGGCGCCTCGGCCCGACACCACTCTCGAGTCGCTCGCCAAACTGCCGCCGATCTTCGTCGCGGAAGGGACCCACACCGCAGGCAACGCTCCCGGCGTCAACGACGGCGGCGGCGCCGTCGTCGTCGCGAGCGAGACCTGGGCGAGGGCCAACGGCAAGGAGATCCTCGCCGAGATCGTCGCGCAGGCACAGGTCGCCGATGACTTTGCCTACCTCGCGCGAACACCGGCCAACGCAGCGCAGAAGGCGCTGGCAAAAGCCGGACTGGAACCGGCGCAGGTCGACGTCTGGGAGATCAACGAGGCGTTCGCTTCGGTCGTCCTCGGATCGATTCGGATACTCGGCATCGATCCCGACCGCGTGAACGTGAACGGCGGCGCGATTGCCCTCGGTCACCCGATAGGAGCTTCGGGCGCGCGAATCCTCGGGGCGCTGGTCGCCGAGCTTCGGCGCCGCGGTGGCGGTGTCGGCGTCGCCGCGATCTGCTCCGGCGGCGGGCAGGGCGACGCGATCGTGCTCCGGGCCTAGGGCGCTGTGTGGTCGCCAGCCCCACTTTGAAGCAGGCTCATCATGGACCTCGCGCGAATAGACTTGCCTGGAAGGTCCATCAGGTGATGACAACAGACAGCGAGACCGACAGGAAGATCCGTGTCGTGGTTGCCAAGCCTGGGCTTGACGGCCACGATCGTGGAGCCAAGATCATCGCGAGGGCGCTGCGGGACGCCGGTATGGAGGTGATCTACACCGGGCTGCACCAGACGCCCGAGCAGATCGTCGAGACCGTGATCCAGGAGGATGCCGACGCCGTCGGGCTATCGATCCTGTCGGGTGCGCACATGACGCTCGTGCCACGGATCATCGAGCTGATGCGCGAGCAGGACGTGGATGACGTCGTCATCACCCTTGGCGGCACCATTCCGTCCGACGACATCGCCGCACTGAAGCTGTTGGGTGTGGCTGAGGTGTTCACCCCGGGCGCCTCGACTGAAACGGCGGTCGAGTTCATCCGTAGCGCTGTAGCCGCGGCGCGGTGAGGCGCGTCCCCGTCTTGCGCCGGCTGGCGCTGTCAACGAAGGAGTCGAATTGAAGATTTGTGTTCTCGTGAAGGAGGTGCCTGATGCCGCGGTGCGTAAGCGCACTGATGCGGTGACCGGGCGCTTGGATCGCAGCGGCGAGCGGACGTTGAATCCTTATGACACGCATGCGATCGAGGCGGCGATGGTGATCCGGGAGGGGGGCGGCGCGAGTGTGGAGGAGATCGTGGCCGTCACGATGGGTCCTGGGAGTGCTGTTCGCGCGTTGCATAAGGCGGTGTCGCTTGGCGCGGATCGCTCGGTGCATCTGTGCGATGACGCGCTGGCGGGGTCTGATGTGGCTGGGACGGGCTACGCGCTGGCGCGGGCGCTCGAGCGGGAGCAGCCGGATCTTGTGTTGCTCGGTCAGCAGTCCGATGACGGCGAGTGCTACACGGTCGGAGCGGTTGTCGCCGACCATTTGCGGATGCCGTCGCTGACGCAGGTGATCAAGCTCGAGGTTGGCGATGGTGTGTTGCGTTGCGAGCGTCAGGCTGAGTACGGCTACGACACCGTCGAGGTGCAGTGGCCGGCGGTGATCGCTGTCGGGGATGCGATCAACGAGCCGCGCTATCCGTCGCTGAAGGCGATCATGGGTGCGAAGAAGAAGCCGCTCGATGTCCTTGCTGCCGCAGACGTGGGAATCGATCCGGAGCGTGTTGGCGGTGAGCACGCCGCGGCGCAGTGGGTCGCGTCGTTGGAGCCGCCGAAGAAGGCGGCGGGCGCGATGATCGAGGATGAGGACACCGATGCAACGGTTGCGCAGATCGTTGCTTGGCTTGATGAGAGGAAGCTGGTCTGATGGCTGACATCCTCGTGTACGCGTTGCATTACGACGGCGCGTTCAACAAGAACTCGCTCGGCGCGGTGTCTGAGGCGGCGAGGCTTGCTCCGGGCCTCGGCGGCGAGGTTCACGCGATCGTCGTCGGTGACGGCTCAAGCGACGAGCTCTGCGAGCAGCTCGGCCGCTACGGTGCGCGAAAGGTCTACCGCGTCCCAGGCCCGGAGGGGCTCGCGCAACCGGTGGTCGATGCGATGGCCAGCGTGATCGGTGGCGGCGGCTACGGCTACGCGTTGTTCGGTGGCGGTCTGCTCGGCTTCGAGATCGGTGCTGGGCTCGCGGCACGGATCGGTGCGGGTGTCGCGATGGAGGTGACGGGCATCCGTGTCGAGGGCGGCAAGCTGGTTGCGCAGCGCCCGATCCTCGGTGATTCGCAGATTTCGGAGATCAGCTTTCGCAGTGACGTCGGGATCATCATTGGCCGCCTCAACGCGTTTGAGATCGCGGAGAGCGCGGCCGCCGATGTGCAGGTGCAGGAGACAATTGTCGAGTTCTCGGCGTTCTCGACGCGCGCGCGGATGATCAGCCGCGGCGAGCAGCGCGGCGAGGACATCGACATCGAGGGTGCCGACATTCTCGTTGCCGGCGGCCGAGGCCTGGGCAATGCGGAAGGGTTCGCCCTCTGCGAGGAGCTTGCAAAGGCGTTCGGTGCGCGCAGCGCGGTCGCGGCCACTCGAGCGGTCGTCGACGCCGGCTGGTACCCCTATGCGGCGCAGATCGGCCAGACCGGCAAGACGGTTTCGCCGAAGCTCTATCTTGCGGCCGGGATCTCCGGCGCGATCCAGCACAAGGTCGGGATGCAGGGCTCGGAGAACATCGTCGCGATCAACAAGGACGCGAACGCGCCGATCTTCGAGTTCTCCGATCTCGGCATAGTCGGTGATCTCAACAAGATCCTGCCGAAATTGAGCGCCGCGATCAAAGCCAAGCGGGCCGAGTGATGGGCGCTGACGCTACGCGCCCGGCGGACTATCCGCCGCCGATCGACACGCAGAGCGAGCTGATCAAGCGCGAGATCGACTCGGAGGACGACCGCATCGAGGTTGGTGTGGCGATCGTCGGCGGCGGCACGGCTGGGCTCGCCTGCGCGAACCGTTTGCTGCAACTGCTCGCCGACGATCCTGAGACCCTCGAGCGTCTCGGCGAAGTGCCGGTATGCGTGATCGAGAAGGCGAAGGTCTGCGGCGCTCACAGCCTGTCGGGTGCAGTGATGCGCCCCGGCCCCTTGCAGGAGCTCTTCCCCGAGCTCTCGCGCGAGGACTGGCGCAGCGAGGGGTTCGCGTTTGGTGAGGTCAGCAAAGAGGCCGTTTACCTCCTGCCGAGCGCGCGCACAAGGCTGCGGATCCCGCCGCCACCACCGTTTCGCAACCACGGCAACGAGGTGATCTCGGTCGCCGCGTTGGCGCGCTACCAGCAGCGTTGTGCCGAGCAGGCCGGCGCCTACGTCCTGACAGAAACCGCGGCAACACAACTGCTCGTCAGCGATGGTCGCGTCCAGGGCGTTCGCTCCGGCGACAAGGGCCGCGGCAAACAAGGCGAGGTGCTCGCCGGCTTCGCCGCGGGCACCGACATCACCGCAAAGGCGACCGTTCTGGCGGAGGGGTCGTGGGGGTCCCTGACCGGGGCGGCGATTCGCGAGTTCGGCCTCGGCGACGGTCGCGAGCCACAGGTCTGGGAGCTCGGCGTCAAGGAACTCTGGAAAGTCCCCAAACGCTTGGACCGGGTGATCCACACGATCGGACCCTGGCCGCTCAGCCTCAAAGCGCGCAACGGCCAGATCGGAGGGAGCTGGATCTACCCGATGCGGGACCACAAGACCGGCGAGGACCTGGTCAGCATCGGCTTCGTGGCCGACCTCGACTACGCCGACGCGACGACCTCCGTCCACGACCTGCTCCAACTCTTCAAACAGCACCCACTCGTCAAGGGAATCCTCGCCGGTGGCGAGCGCATCGGCTGGGGCGCCAAAGCGCTCCCCGGCGGCGGTTGGTGGTCGATGCCAGGCCTCGCCATGCCCGGCGCAGTCCTCGTCGGCGACGGCGCTGGGCTTGTCGATACGGTCGCCCTCAAGGGCGTGCATCACGCGATCCGTTCGGGAAAACTCGCCGCCGAAGCAATCCACGAAACGCTGAAACGCGGCGAGGACTCGCTCGCCCGCTACGAGCAGACGCTCGAATCCTCGCCGACCGGCGAAGAGCTCTACCGCGTTCGCAACGCCCGCCAACCATTCCAGCGCGGCTTCGTGCGCGGCGCACCGCTCGTCAACCTGGCGATCGTGACCGGCGGCAAGCTGCCGCCCGGACGCCTCTCCTGGGAGCGCAACGACGAACGCAAGATGTTTGTCGGCAAGACGGCGCAGCGCTACCCCAAACCCGACAACAAATACACGTTCGACAAGCTTTCATCCGTCTACCTCGCCGGCAACGCGACACGCGACGACGCGCCGAACCACATCCGCATTCAACGAACCGTGCCGCGCGCGCTCGCCGAAACCTGGCGCTGGATGTGCCCGGCCGGCGTCTACGAGATTCCGGAGGACGCTCCCGCGGAGGGCGACGTCGAGGTCACCGTGAACTACACCAACTGTGTTCAGTGCGGCGCGATCACGGCGAAGGGCGGGCGCCTGACGACCCCAGAGGGGGGCGACGGGCCGCTCTACCAGCTCACCTGAGGGCGTCGGCGCTGACAGCACTCGGCGCTGCGAAGGCGATGGCGCCGTTGGCCGTGGATCGCAGCGGGCGGGGGGACTCCGGCGGTGTCGCAACATCCGCCCGGCTGAGGTGTTCAATTAGGCGCGATGAAGCGTCCCCAACGTCTGCTTGCGTTCATGGTTCCAGTCCTCGTGGGATTTGTAACCGCGTTCGCGTCTGCGGCACCGGCAACTTTCGCTCGTGCGGACGCCAGCATCCTGCGAGCATCGCTCGTCTCGGCGACGGTGACGGCCTGCACGACAGGGGACACCGCGGCAGAGCGCTCCGCAACGTTCAGCGCCGCGATCGACGCTGTGCCGGGAACGAGCACGATGTCGGTGGCGTTCGATCTCTACGAGCAGACGACGCCGACCAGCCCCTACGTAGCGGTCAGCGCTCCCGGCTTCGGTCTCTGGCAGAGCTCGAATCGCGCGATCGCGTCGTTCACAGCTAACGAGAACGTGGTGGATCTTCCCGCGCCGGCATCGTTTCGTGCGCTCGTCAGGTACCGCTGGCTGAGCCGGAGCGGCCACGTGATCCGCCGCGCGGAGCGCGTCACCAAGGCGTGTGTCGAAACGGCACCCGAGCCCGACCTCTTCATCGTTCAGATCACCCATGCCGCGGGATCGCCGGCGCGGACAACCGAGCTGTACAACGTCGCGATCCGTAAC
>JBEKBL010000076.1:0-7973 GCA_050015415.1 Solirubrobacteraceae bacterium | reverse complement strand
GCTCCGCCGCAAGGCCGCCCCCGAGCACCACGCCACCAACCGCTGCACCACTGCGCCTGAGAAAGTCGCCGCGGCTCAGGCCACCGGCTTTCGCCGTGCCACCACTCTCGTCTGACATCCCCGCTCCTCTCGATTGGGCGCCCGTTGGCGCCGCTCCCAATCCCTGACCGCACGCCATTACCGGCGCGCGGCGATGCTAGTTCAGAGTCGTGCGATAAGTCAAGCGACTACTAAAGCGCGCGCTTTACTCCCCCGCAGCGCGAAACGCGCACTTGTGAACCGGCCGGCGCACCTTTTGGAGCCCGATAAACAAGGCGAAACAGCGGCCTGCAGCTCAACCCGCCGTGGCTTGCCGGAGTCGGCAAAGCCGCGGCCTCTGGCGAGCGGTCGCAAAGTTTGAGGGCGCACGAGGAAAGATCGCTCTTATACTCGCGCCGTGAGCATCGCGCCTTCGAGCGACCGCGTGGCCGACCTGATCGAGCAGCAGATTGCTGCGCTTGCTTTGGGGCCTGATGACCGCGTCGGGACCGAGGAGGAGATAGCTCGTGAGCTCGACGTCAGTCGGGCGGCGGTGCGCGAGGCGGTGAGGCTGCTCGCGCGCTCGCACCGCGTGCGAGCGGTGCGGGGACCAGGCGGTGGCGTGTTCGTCGCGCGGACCGCCGATCGCGGTCTCGCGCAAACCGTGACGGGCGCGATCACCTCGATGCTGGGCACAGGTTCGACGTCGCTTGCAGAACTCACCGAGGTTCGCGTCCTGCTCGAGGTACCGATCGCCGGTCTGGCCGCGAAACGGGCCACGAGTGACACGCTCGCGCAGTTGCGGCGCGCCGTCGACGAAGCCGAGCGCCACCCCGAGGACGAGATTGTCCAGCGCGAGAGCGACGTCCGCTTTCACCGGACGATCGCGCAGGCCGCTCGCAACCAGATCGCTTGCGCGCTCGTCGCCTGGTCACACGAACTGCTTCAGCCGCAGCTCAAGGATCTGATCGGGCCTGCGATCGTCGAGGCGGTGGCCAGGGACCAGCATCGCGAGATCGTCAAGGCGATCGCAAGCGGTAAGCCGGCACTCGCCGAAGCGGCGATGCACGATCACCTGCGCTACCTCGGAGATCTGCTCGAGACGGTCGCGCCGCCGCCCAACTGACGGGCGTCGAGCTGCTTACACGAAGCCCTTGCTGGGCCGGCCCGCTTCGACGCGGCGCGTTTCATGGCGCTTCGCCGAGAGCACGCCTGGCATGACCGCCACGACTCGGACGCGCACCCCGAGACGTTGGAGCACGCTATCTTCGATGCGTCGGACGAGGGTGGGATCTGTCGTCTCAACGAGCACCCTGACGTCGTCGCGATCGACCGCGTCGCCGTGGAAGCGCAGGCGATAGGGACCGAGAGCGCCCGCCTCGCGCAACGTCTGCTCGATCTCCGACGGGAAGACGTTCTGGCCACCGACCACGACCATGTCTTCTGTGCGCCCGACGATTCCGTTGGGGAGCCACGCGTCCAGGTGTCCTGCTGGGCAGCTGCCGCCAAGCTCGACGATGTCGCCGCCGCGGAAGCGGATCGCCGGGAAGCCCGAACGGGATAACGCGGTCAGAACGAGCTCGCCCTGGCCTCCGGCGCCGACCTCCTCGCCGGTGCACGGGTCGAGAACCTCGCACAGGAACTCCTCCTCGATCACGTGCAGGCCACCGCCCGACACGCAGGGATAGGAGAACACGCCCACCTCCGTCGAGCCTGCGTGATCGAACACGCGGGCCCCCCACGCGTCTTCGATCCGCTCCCGGGTCGCCGCGATCGAGGCACCCGGCTCGCCCTGGCACAGGAGCGTTTGGACGGAGCTGAATACCCGTTCGAGACCCCACCCTCGCGCCAGGTCGATCAGCCGCAGGGCGTCGGACGGTGTGCAGATCATCGCGGTCGCCTGATATGTGCTGATCGCATTCAGCCGTTCACGGACCTCCAAACCGCCTAGCGGCAGGCTGAGCGCACCGATCTCCTCGACGCCTGCTACTG
Organism: Solirubrobacteraceae bacterium; assembly: GCA_050015415.1. Lineage (GTDB taxonomy): Bacteria > Actinomycetota > Thermoleophilia > Solirubrobacterales > Solirubrobacteraceae > Palsa-513. The sequence continues at coordinate 5,963 of JBEKBL010000076.1, read as the reverse complement.
CCGCCCAGTACCTGAGATAGGGGCCGAAGCCGAATGGCATCGCGACGCGGTCTGCCGCCGTGATGCCAGCTTCGCGAAGGACGCGGGCGAAGCACGCACGCGTGTGGCTCCAATCCTCCGCCGTCTGGGGCACGCTCAGCGGCGTTCCGATGGTTCCGCTCGTCACGTGCACTTGCGTGTACTCGCTGGCTTCAAACGTCAGGTTCGAGCCGTACGGCGGCGCGACGTTCTGGTCGGCGAGAAGCTCTTCCTTGGTGGTGAAAGGGAGCGCCCGAAGGTCAGCAGGCGAGCTGATCGAGACACCCGAAAGTCGCGCTCGCTGAAACGCGTTCGTCTCGAGAACTCGCTTGATCAGACCGTCGAGCTGCGCGAACTGCGCCTGTCGTCGCCTCGCGTCGATCGCGGAAGTGTACGCGAGGGACGGCGCCAAAACCGGCTCGTGGCGGCCTGCGAGAACTCGTCCCTTGCTGGATCCGCGGTCGCCGCCGGGCCCCTATGATCGCGGTCCTCGAGGTTCCGTGTCCGGGCGAGCGAAGGGAGATGCGCGTGGCCGTACTGTTTGACACGAGGAGCCAGGATCCAACCGAACGCGGCGAGCGGTGGTCCTCGGCGCACGAGCAAATCTTCTTTCCGATCGACGTGCGTTTCGCCGCGCATCGGGCGCAGGAGGGACGGCTCGAGGGGCACAACCTGGGGCCGCTCAACACGTATCGCGTTGTCAGCGAGGCATCGGTGGTGCGCCGCAGTCACCACGCGATTCGGATGCGCGATCCGGAGCAGTTCGTCGTCGGGATGCCTTTTCGCGGACGCTGCGTGGTCGAGCAAGCCGGTCGAGCGAGCAGCTTTGGCGCGCGCGATCTGTCGAGTTGGGACAGCTCTCACCCATTCTCGGTTGTGACGCGTAAGCCGTTCGACCTGCTCCTCCTGGTGGTGCCGCGGACGCTGCTGGGTCCGCGTCGCGAGGCGATCTGCCGTCGTGTTGCCGGTCGCGTGTCGGCAGGCTCCGCAATCGGCGCGGTCGCGGCGCCGTTCTTTCGCAAGGTCTGGGAGACACGTGACGACACGGACGGGGACACGAGCCGCGAGGACATCGCCGACGCCGTCATCGCGATGGTCCGTGCGCTACATGCCGAGCCGGCATCCCGCGCAGGTGCCACAACGATGCTGCCCGGGCCGCTACTGCTGGCGGAGATGAAGGCCTACATCGACCGCCATCTCGGCGACCCGCGCCTGAGCCCGGCGACGATTGCCGGCGCGCATTACGTATCGACGCGCTACGTCCACAAGCTCTTCGCCGGTACCGCGATCACCGTATCGGACTGGATCCGCTACAGACGGCTCGAAGCATGCCGCCGCGACATTCGCGATCCGGCGCTCGCCGACCGGACGATCTCCGAGCTGGCGCGCCGCTGGGCGCTGTCCGATCCAGCCCACTTCAGCCGGATCTTCCGCGCTGAGTACGGCTGCACGCCGTCAGAGGATCGCGCGGCGGCCAGGGCGGGCGGCGCAGCGCAAGCCGCCACGATCGGTGCGCTCTGGGTCAATCCCCGTGCGCCGTGGTGCTAGCGCAGGGTGTGGTTGTCGCGCTAACGTAGATCGGCGGTTTCCGAGCGTCCGCGAACAGCAGAGAGGAGGAGAGGCCCGTGACCACCACCACGGGGACGGCTGCGTTCCCACGCCCCAGCGAGGTCGCCACACCCGAGGGCTGCGAGGGCTGGGAGGAGATGTACCCGTACTACGCGACATTCCACGAGGATCGCCGCGAAGCCGACGAGGGCCGCCTCTGGTTCTGGAACTCGATGCACTTTCCCGACCCGATGCCGGCGTTCGACGTGGTGGCGATCGACGGCCCGTACTACGCGCTTGCGAACTGGCAGAACCGCGTCTTCGCGATCCCCCCGGCGATGGGCATCGACTACCGGATCGTCAACGGCTACGTGTACATCACACCCAACGCCGTAACCGATCCCGATCTGATCGCCGAGCGGGCCGGCTACTTCCAGGCGCGCGCCGGGTACTACTTCGCCAACTGGGACCGGCTCTACGCCCGCTGGCAGGAGAAGATGGACGCGCTGATCGCGGAGATCACCGCGCTCGAGGTGCCCTCGCTCGACAAGTACGAGCATGACGAGGTGGCGTTCGAGGACCGCGACACGGCGTTTTACCGTGTGCTCGACGGATGGAGCCGAACGCTGCGCATGCACGAGCGCATGTGGCAGCACCACATGGAGTTCCTGCTGCTCGGCTACGGCGCCTATCTGACATTTTCCGATTTCGTCAAGGCCGCGCTACCAGAGGTGCCCGAACAGCACATCGCGCAGATGGTGGCCGGAATCGACGTACTCCTGTTTCGCCCCGACACGGAGCTCCGGCGCCTCGCCCGCCTCGCCCGCGATCGTGGCCTCGACGCTCACTTCACCGGCGGTGCGGACCACGAAACCGTGGTCCGCACGCTGGCCGAGAGCGAGGACGGGAAGGCATGGCTCGCAGAGCTCGAGGCGATCAAGGACCCGTGGTTCAACATGGGCTCGGGCGACGGCTTCTACCACTACCACCGCTCATGGTTCGATGATCCTGCGCTTCCGTTCTCGGCGATTCGCGGTCACATCGATGCCCTTGCTGACGGGCGCGACATCGAACGCCCGACAGCGCGACTGGCGGCCGAGCGCGAGCGGCTCGCCGAGGAGTATGGATCGCTACTTGACGCCGATGCCCGGGCGACTTTCGACGAGCTGCTGGGACTTTCGCGACTCGTGTTCCCCTACGTCGAGGAGCACAAGTTCTACTGCGAATACTGGTTCCAGTCGCGCTTCTTCAACAAGGTGCGGGAGTTCGGAGGCTTGCTTTCCGAACACGCCTTCCTCGCCGATCCAGAGGACGTGTTTCAGCTAAGCCGCCACGAGGTCGCACAGGCACTCGAGGAGCTATGCCTGACCTGGGCACACGGTGGGCCGGCGCGCGGCCCGCACCATTGGCCACCGATCGTCGAGCGTCGCCGGGCGCTGCTCGAGCGACTGCGAGCGTGGACGCCGCCGCCGGCGCTCGGGACGATGCCGAGCGAGGCCATCAACGACCCGATCTCGGTGATGCTGTGGGGTATCACGCCGGAACGACTGCGCAGCTGGGCCGCAGCGATGGATGGTGACGGGACGACGCTCTCGGGTGCCGCCGCGTCTCCCGGGGTCGCCGAGGGCCTCGCCCGTGTCGTTCGCGACGTCCACGACATCACCGAAGTGCGGGACGGCGAGATCCTCGTTTCGACGGTTACCTCGCCGGCCTGGGCGCCGATCTTCTCGAAGATCACGGCGGCGGTGACCGACATCGGCGGCATCATGTCCCACGCCGCGATCGTCTGCCGCGAGTACGGCATACCGGCCGTCGTCGGGACCGGCCGCGCGACGGTCGAGATCAAGACGGGGCAGCGGCTCCGCGTCGACGGGACGACCGGGGTGGTGACGATCCTCGACTCGGAGCCGGCCGCGTGACTGCCATGGTTCGCGAGCTCGCCGACCTGCGCGCCGGCGACACCGAGCGGTTTGGCGGCAAGAGCACAAGCCTCGGCGAGTTGATTGCCGCGGGGATCAACGTGCCGCCCGGATTCGCGATTTCGACGGAGGCGTTCACGCTGTTCCTGGCGGTCGATGCGCTCGGCGACCGGGTAGCAGACGCGCTGGCCCGAGTGGATCCAGCTGACGTCGGCGCCGTCCAGCGCGCCAGCGAGCAGATCGCGGAAGCGATGCGCGCCACAGGCGTTCCGGAGAGTCTGCGCTCCGAGGTCAGCCTGGCATACGGGGCCCTGGCAGAGCAGGCCGGCGTCGAGGAAGCGGCGGTTGCGGTGCGCTCGTCGGCCCGCGGCGAGGACTCTGCAGGCGCAACGTTCGCCGGGCAACAGGACAGCTATCTCTGGGTGGCCGGCGTCGATGACCTGTGCGATGCGGTTCGCGCGTGCTGGATCTCGCTGTACAGCCCGATGGCGATCACGTATCGCGCGCGGATCGCAGCCGGCGACGACGCACCGGCGATGGGTGTGACGGTTCAGCTGATGGTCGATGCCGAGGTCTCGGGTGTCATGTTCACCTGCAGCCCAGTGACCGGGGATCCCAGCATCGTCTCCGTGAACGCGAGCTGGGGCCTCGGACTCGCAGTCGTCGGCGGTGAGGTCACCCCGGACGAGTTCGCGATCTCGAAGGTAACGGGCGAGATCCTGCGCCAGACGATCGGCGACAAGGCGGTCGAGTACGTGCACGCTCCCGGCGAGCTTGGCGCGCGAGCGGTGCCGACGCCCGCCGAACGCCGCCACATCGCCTCGCTCGACGCGGACCGGCTCGCGGGTTTGCTCGCGGCCGCCAAAGCGATCGAGCGACACTTCGGCTCGCGCCAGGACATCGAGTGGGCGGTCGCTCGCAGCGGCACCTTTCCCGAGAACCTCTACATGCTCCAGTCGCGTCCCGTGACCGCGACGCCGACCGCCGGCTCGGATGCCGTCCACGATCGCAAGGGCGCAGACGCGATGGCTCTCGTGCTCGGCACATTCGGCGTCAAGCGCGCAGGGGCGTGACGTGGACCTCAGCGAGGAGGATGTACGGGAGATCCTCCGGATCATCGACGAGTCCGAAGTCGAAGAACTGCGGATTGAGGTGTCGGGGTTCTCACTCCACGTTCGTAAGACAGCGGCGAAGGGGCCGGCCGGGGGTGAGCGGGACGGCGCCCGATCACGGGCGGCCGCGCCTGGTGGCGGAACGCAGATCGTCGAGGCGCCGATGCTCGGCACCTTCTATCGCTCCGAAGCGCCTGGCGAGCCGCCGCTCGTGGCGGTCGGCGACCACCTCGAGCCTGATTCGGTGATTTGCCTGATCGAGGTGATGAAGCTGATGAACCACGTCCAGGCGGGCGTTTCGGGGACGGTCGTGGAGGTGCTCGCCGAGGATGGGGCGCTCGTCGAATTCGGGCAACCGCTGTTCGCCCTGACCGCTGACGCATGACGGTCCGGCGGCTGTTCGTCGCCAACCGTGGTGAGATCGCCGTGCGCATCATGCGCACCTGCGCCGAACTGGGCATTGCCACGGTCCTCGGCGCCTCGATCGCGGATCGCGAATCGCTCGCCGCCGAGCTCGCCGAACGAGTCGTCGTGATCGGACCGCCGCACCCCTCGGAGAGCTATCTCAAGGTGTCGACGATCGTCGCTGCGGCAGTCGGGACCGGCTGCGATGCTCTCCATCCGGGATACGGCTTCCTGTCTGAGAATCCGGCGCTCGCGAGCGCCCTCGAGCAACACGGAGTCGTGTTCGTGGGGCCGGCGGCCGAGACGCTCGCTCTGGCGGGCGACAAGCTCCGAGCGCGCGCCGTTGCGATCGCCGCTGGGCTACCCGTCGTGCCCGGCCGCGAGGTGAGTAGCTTCGCGGACGCGCGCGCGTTCGCCGACGCCGAGGGCTACCCCGTGCTGGTCAAGGCCGCCGGCGGCGGCGGCGGGCGCGGGATCAAACTCGCCGTGGACGCGTCGAGTCTCGAGAGCGTGTTCGTACTCGCCCGAGCGGAGGCAGCAGCAGCCTTCGGCGACGAGCGGCTATACGTGGAGCGCTTCGTGCGTGCCGCCCGCCACATCGAGGTCCAAGTCGCCGCGGACGCGCACGGCGCGATGGTCCACCTCGGCGAACGCGACTGCTCGACGCAGCGCCGCTACCAGAAGGTGATCGAGGAGACGCCGGCGCCGCGGCTGTCCGAGCAGTTGCGCGAGTCGTTGTGTGAAGCGGCGCTCGCGTTCGCCAGCGCGATCTCCTACCGCAACATCGGCACGGTCGAGTTCGTCGTCGATGTCGAGACGGGCAAGTTCTACTTCCTGGAGATGAACTGCCGAATCCAGGTCGAGCACCCCGTGACCGAACTCGTCTGCGGCCTCGATCTGGTCGCGCTGCAACTGCGGATCGCGTCAGGCGAGCCGCTGGGATTCGGGCAACCCGACGTCA
>JBEKBL010000075.1:0-7999 GCA_050015415.1 Solirubrobacteraceae bacterium | reverse complement strand
GGGATGCTCCTCCCCGGTGATCATCCGCAGGAGCGTCGTCTTGCCGGCCCCGTTCGGCCCGATTACGCCGCCAATGCCGCCGCGCGGCAGCGAGAACGAGAGGTCCTCGAAGAGCAAACGATCGCCGTAGACCTTGCGCAGGTCGCGCGCCTCGATGACCAGATCACCGAGTCGCGGACCGGCCGGAATGTGGACCTGGACCTCGTCGAGCTTGACCTCGGCCTCCTCGGCGAGTAGCGCTTCGTAGCGGGCGAGACGGGCCTTTGAGCGGGTCCGCCGCCCCTTCGGGTTGGTGCGCACCCACTCGAGCTCTGCCGCGATCGTCCGCTGACGCGCCCGCTCCTGCTTCTCGGACTGCGCGAGCCGCGCTTGCTTCTGCTCGAGCCAGCCACTGTAGTTGCCCTCGTAGGGAATGCCGCGGCCGCGGTCGAGCTCGAGGATCCAGCCGGCGACGTTGTCAAGGAAGTAGCGGTCATGGGTGACGGCGACGACGGTGCCTTTGTACTCGGCGAGATGGCGTTCGAGCCATTCGACCGATTCGGCATCGAGATGGTTGGTCGGCTCGTCGAGCAGCAGCAGGTCGGGCTGGCTGAGCAGCAGCCGGCAGAGTGCGACGCGACGCCGCTCGCCGCCCGAGAGGTGCTCGACGCTCTCCTCGCCCGGTGGGCAGCGCAGTGCGTCCATCGCATGCTCGGCCATGCCCTCGAGGTTCCACGCGTCGGCGGCGTCGATCTGTTCCTGCAGGCGCGCGAACTCATCAGCCGTCTCGTCCGAGTAGTTGGCGGCGAGATCGTTGAATCGCTCGACGAGCGCCACCAGGCCGCCTACTCCATCGAGAACGTTCTCGAGAACGTTCTTGGCGGGATCGAGCTTCGGCTCCTGCTCGAGCAACCCGACGCTGGCTCCTGGCGCGAGCTGCGCGTCGCCGCGGAACTCGCGGTCGCGCCCGGCCATGATCGCCAGCAGGCTCGACTTGCCGGCGCCGTTGTAGCCAAGCACCCCGATCTTCGCCCCGTGGAAGAAGGACAGCGAGACGTCCTCAAGTACCTTGCGGTCCGGCGGGTAGACCTTGCCGAGCTGGTAGGTCTGGAAGATGTATTCGCCGGGCATCGCTTTGCAGCATAAGGAGTTCAGCTAACGTGATTTGGTGATGGCAAACGTCTTTAACCTCGAGCAGGCGATGCTGCTGCTCGAGCTGGAGCCGCCGTTCGGCGTGCGTGATGTCCAGCTCGCGCGGCGGCGCATGGCCAAGCGCTGGCACCCCGACATCGCGCCGCCGGGCCGCCAGCACGAACACCAGCGCCACCTGCAGGCGATCAACGATGCCGCCGACGAGCTCGAGATCCTCGCCGAGGGATCTCGCGGAGGGCGCATCTCTGTCAACGCGGCCAAGGCTTCCGCCGCCGCGTCGCGCCAGGCGCGTGCCGAAGAGGGTCAGCGCGCCTACGAGGCTGAGCAGCGCGCGCGCAAGGCGGCGGCCGAGCGCGCGCAGCACGACCCCTTCGGCGACCGCCTGCCCGACCATTCCGTGGTCCACCGTTATGCACGCTGCCTGACCTATCCGGAATGGGGCGTCGGGAGCGTCACCGGGATCTACTTCAGCGGCGGCGGCGACGAGGTTCAGCAGTGGGCGCGCGTGCAGTTCGCGCAAGGCATCCGAACCGTGCCGGCCGGCAGCCTGCGCTTCGTCGACTTCTCCCAGCCGGACGCCGGCGCTGACCGCCTCGAGCGCTTCATGACTGCCGCGACGCACGCGATGGCTGATGGCGAGTACGCCCTCGCTGCGCAGCGCCTGATCTACGCGCGGGATGCCGACCCGACGAACGTCGGCGTGTTGCGCCTGATGACGCTCGCCTTCTGGCAGGCCGGCGAGCTCGAGCCCGCCGCGCGCGCCGTACGCGACTGGGCGCGAGTCGATGGCGAGCGCCCCGCAGCGCATCGCTTCGCGGCACGGATCTACGAGGACATGGGCGCACTCGACCTCGCTGCGGAGGCAGCCGAGCGGGCCGCCGAGCGAGCTCCCGGCGACGCCGGTGAGTGGGAGCGACTCGGGCGCCTACGTTTACAGCTGCACGACCCGGCGGGCGCGCTCGTCCCTTTGCGCCGGGCGCAATCGCTGCGGGCGAGCGTCGAGGGCTTGCTCGATCTCGCGCTCGCCTGCTCTCTCTGCGGCGACCTCGGCGGTGAGGTATCGGCCTGCGAAGCGGCGACGCGACTGGACGGCGAGTCGACAGACGCCTGGGTCCGGCTCGCCCACGCGCTCGCACGCACCGATCGCATCGGGGACTGCCTCGCCGCCTGCGAGACGGCGCTCGAGCTGGGGGCCCATCAGGAGGTGCTCGACCTGCGCGAGCGCATCCTCCGGGCCGAGACGCGTGTCCTCCCAGCCGTTTAGCGTCCGGCGCGCCTCGCGGGATCTAGCGGCGCCAGAAAGCGAGCCGCTGCACGGAAGCCGTGAGGATGTTGCCCCAGCTGATCCGTGTGTCCTCGCGCTGTGACATCGCGTCGAATGGGCTGAAGCGCATCTCGCCACCGGTCCCGAACTCGATCGTGCCGTCGTCCTGGCGAGTGCCGTCGACGAAGATCCAACCGCGCTCGACGCGGACGTTCTCACTCATCGCCTGAGCGTAACCATGTGTCGGCGCTGAGGAGGTACCCGTACGAGGCGTTAGGTTTCGCTGCATGCGCCTGATCGTCGCCCGCTGCGAGGTTGCCTACAGCGGCCGCCTCGCGACGGTTCTGCCGATGGCCGTGCGACTGCTCGTGCTCAAGGCCGACGGCTCGGTGATGGTCCACTCGGACAGCGGCGGCTACAAGCCGCAGAACTGGATGACGCCACCGACGGCGATCGACGTCGAGGGCGATCCGCCGTCGCGAATCGAGGTCCGCAAGCTCAAAGGCGGCGAGCGGCTCGAGATCACGATCGATGCAGTGCTGTCCGATCTGACACACGAAGCCGATCTCGACTCGGTGCTCGAGAAGGACGGCGTCGAGCGAGACCTCCAGGAGCTGCTCGCTGCCCGCCCGGCGCACTGTGGTGAGGGCTTCCGTCTCGTTCGCCGCGAGTGGCCGACCGACATCGGCCCGGTGGACCTGATGTGTCGCGAGCCGGGTGACGGCTGGGTGGCAGTGGAGATCAAGCGGATCGGCACAATTGAGGCGGTCGAGCAGCTGGCGCGCTACCTCGAGCGCATTCGCCGCGACCCCGCGATGGCAGACTGCCGCGGCGTGCTCGCCGCACAGCAGATCAAGCCGCAGGCGCGAGTCCTCGCAGACTCCCGCGGCATTGCCTGCGTCGAAGTCTCACTCGAAGAGCTCCGCGGTTCCCGCGAGCCCGACCTGACCCTGTTCGCGTCCTGATCGCCGGCGGCTGCTTCCCGGGAGCCTGACGAGGAGCCCGGGCGAGGTCGCCGCCCGGGCTCAGCGTTCGCCCGGTGTCTTGGCCGGATACTGAGAGACCGCAACCGACGTGTCGAGTGCGGTACGCACGATGCGGCTCTGCTCCTGTGCGTGGGCTGCGGGATACCCCTCGCCCGGGCTCGCACGCTCGGGCCGGCCGACGTAGCCGAACTGCAGCGAGGTGTCGCGCATGATCTGGCGCAGGCGCTGGGACATGTAGGCCCGGGCGCCCATGTTGCGCGGCTCCTCCTGCGCCCAGACGACCTCGCGAAGGTTCGGATAGAGCTCGATCAGCGCGCGCACCTCATGCTCCGGGAACGGGTAGAGCATCTCGACGCGCCCGACCGAGACCTGGTCGGCGCCCCCTCGGTCGGCGTGGCCGACGAGGTCGTAGTAGATCTTCCCCGTGCAGAGGATCAAACGCGTGACCTTCTGCTCGTCGATGCCGGGCTCGGCGAGGACCGGGCGGAGCTCGCCCTCGCTCAGCTCGGCCACCGTGCTCGTCGCCTGCGGCAGCCGCAGCAACGACTTCGGCGTCATCACGATCAGCGGCCTCTGCTTGATCACCAGCGCCTGACGGCGCAGGAGGTGAAAATACTGGGCCGGAGTCGTCAGGTTCGCTACCCGAAGGTTCCCTTCGGCGGCGAGCTGGAGGAAGCGCTCGAGTCGGGCGGAGGAGTGCTCTGGCCCCGATCCTTCGTAGCCGTGCGGCAGCAGCAGCACGAGCCGTGAGGTCTGTCCCCACTTGGCAAGACCAGAAGCGATGAACTGGTCGACGATCACCTGTGCCGCGTTGACAAAGTCCCCGAACTGGGCCTCCCACAGCACCATCGTCTCCGGCGCCTCCTGGCTGTAGCCGTATTCGAAGCCGAGGCAGCCCACCTCCGACAACGGGCTGTTGTGCAGCTCGAAAGGCGCCGTAGCGCTCGGCAGGTTCTGGATCGGACAGATCGTCTGGCCGTTTTTTGCATCGTGCAACACGAGATGACGCTGGCTGAAAGTCCCGCGCTCCGTGTCCTGGCCGGTCAGCCGGATCGGGCTTCCATCCCGCAGCAGCGAGGCGAACGCGAGCGACTCGGCGTGCGCCCAGTCGATCCCCGTTCCCTCGGCGAACGCCTCGCGCCGACGCTCGAGCTGGCGCACGAGTTTGGGATGGACCGTGAAGCCCTCGCCGACACGCAGCAGCTCCTCGTTGAGCGTGCCCAGCACCTCTGCGGGGACAGCTGTCTCGACCTCGATCGATGGAGTGCGATCGAGCTGGTACTCACCGGTCGGGTGCTCCTCTACACCCTCCGTGCGCGCTGCGTCGATCTTCGCCCGCAGCTCCTGGTGGGCGGCGGTCATGCCGTCCCAGATTTCCTGTTGCTGGCGTTCGACCTCCTCGCGCGTGACCACCCCGCGCTCGATCAATCGCTCGGCCCAGAGCTCGGCGACGCGCTTGTGAGCCTTGATCTTCGAGTACATCTCAGGTTGCGTGTAGGCGGGCTCATCGGACTCGTTGTGGCCGAAGCGGCGGTAGCCGATCAGGTCGATCAGCACGTCGTGCCCGAACTCCGAGCGGAAGGCGAACGCGAGCCTGACGGCCGCCATGCACGCCTCCACGTCGTCGGCATTGACGTGGATGATCGGTACATCGAAGCCCTTGGCGAGGTCCGAGGCCCAGCGCGTAGAGCGACCATCGTCGGGATCGGTGGTGAAGCCCACCTGGTTGTTCGTGATCAGGTGCAGCGTGCCACCGACCTGGTATCCGTCGAGCGCCTGCAGGTTGAGCGTTTCCGCGACAACGCCCTGACCCGGGAACGCGGCGTCGCCGTGGATCGCTATCGGAACGGCAAGTCGCACGTCCTGCGTCAGGCGCGGTCCGTCGCGTCCCGATTGCGCAGCCCGCGTCGCGCCCATCACGACCGGAGCCACGAACTCGAGGTGGGAGGGGTTGGATTCGAGGTTGACACGGACCAGCTGCCCCGTGAACAGACGCTTGGAGCCCTGCGCTCCATGGTGGTACTTGACGTCGCCGGTTCCGCCCTGCGGCTTTGTGGTGACCGCCTCGAGCGTCGAGGCACCCTCGAATTCGGCGAAGATCGAGCCGTAGCTGCGCTCGAGGTTGTGGGCGAGAACGTTGAGCCGGCCTCGGTGGGCCATGCCGATGACAACCTCCTCGGCGCCGCCACCGGCTGACAGTCGGATCATCTCGTCGAGCATCGGCACGGTCATGTCGACGCCCTCGATCGAGAACTGATGCTGGCCGAGGTAGGCCCTGTGCATGAAGCGCTCGAGGGCGTCGACCTCGACGAGGCGTTGCAGCAACGCGCGCTGGTCCTCTGGCGAGAGCGGCACACGGAACGCGCCACTCTCGATTTTCTCGCGCAACCAGACGCGCTGGCGGTGCGAGCCGATGTGCTCGATCTGGTAGGCGATCGTGCCGCAGTAGGTCTCCCGCAGATGTGGAAGCGCCTCGGCGAGCGTCTTGCCCGGCACATGGATCCGCAGGATCTTGGCGGGGATCTGCGCCATCAGGGCGTCCGTCAGGCCTAACGGTCGCGGGTCGAGCGCGGGGTCTCCGACCGGCTGCGAGCCGAGCGGATCGAGTCGCGCCGCAAGGTGTCCGTGCGTGCGATGCGCGCGCACGAGCGAGTCGGCGGCCTGCACGGCGGCCAAGAGCTCCTCGCTCGGGGGCGGCGCGTCGACTGGCGCTGCGACCGGCGCCCCAACAGCTGGCGGGGGCAGTGGCGGGAGAGCGACGGCGAGCGCCGCGAAGACGGTTTCGTAGAAATCACGCTCGCCCGCGAGGAGCGAGTCGACGGCCGCGAGGAAGCGTCCTGACTCGGCGCCCTGGATGATCCGGTGGTCGTAGGTCGAGGTGAGAGTCATCACCTTCTCGGCGCCGATCCGCTCGGCGATACCGGCCAGCCCGACCGGGTAGGCGATCGAGCCTGTCGCGACGATCGTTCCCTGTCCGCTCATCAGCCGCGGCACTGAAGCGACGGTCCCGAGCCCCCCCGGGTTGGTCAGCGTGATGTTGGCGCCGACGAGGTCATCGGCGCCAAGAGTGTTGGTCCGCGCCTTCTCGACGAGCGCGTCGTAGCCGGCGAGGAACGAGTCGAACGACTGGCGTCCGGCGTCGCGCAGCACCGGAACCATCAGCGTGTGCGAGCCGTCCTTCTTCTCTACGTCCACCGCGAGCCCGAGGTGGACGGCGCCGTCATCGACACGGTGCGGCTTGCCGTCGATCTCGCTGAAGTGTTGCGCCATCACCGGCAGATCGCTCGCGGCGCGCGCGATCGCATAGGCGATGAGGTGCGTGTAGGAAACGCGGAGTCCTGCGTCCTTCAGCTGGCGCCGACGCGCATCGAGTATGCCCACTGTGATCGTGCGGAAGCTCGTTGCCGTGGGGATCGAGCGGCTCTCGTCCATGTAGCGGGCGAGCATCGCCGCACCGCCCTTCATCAACGTCGTCTGTCCCGCCGGTGCTGCGCCGGCCTCAGCCGTCGCGGGCCGGGCGGCAGCGTCGAGGACATCCGCCTTGAGGATCCTCCCGCCGCGACCGGATCCGGCGACCGAGCCGAGATTCACCTCCAACGCGCCAGCCGCGCGCCGCGCCACCGGGGACGCGTTCGAGTCCCCGTTTGTCTCCGCCCCGGCAACGCCGCTCCGCGCACGCTTCCCGTTCTCAGCCGCCGCCGGCGTCGGCGTCGAGGACGGAGCGCCACCGGCCCGCTTCTCGGTATCTGTCGAGCTCGAGGCGCCGCCGGCCAGCATTCGGCCGATCACCTGCCCGACGGTGACGGTGTCCCCTTCGCCCACCAGCAGCTCGCTGATCGCACCGCTCGCCGGCGCCGGAAGCTCGACGTCCACCTTGTCGGTCGAGATCTCGACGACGGTGTCGCCTTGTTTGACGACGTCGCCGACCTTCACGGTCCACTCGAGGATCGTGCCTTCGGTCACCGACTCGCCCGCACTCGGGGTGACGATGTCGATCGCCTCGACCGTGCCGTTCGGCGGCGCTTGCGCTCCGCCGGTCGGCGCAGCCGGCGCGTCGGCGGCCGGCGAGCCGTTTGCGGCAATCTCGGCCAGCACGCTGCCGACGGTCACCGTCTCGCCCTCGGCGGCCAGAATCCTGACAAGCGTGCCGGCGGCAGGGGCGGCGATCTCGGCGTCGACCTTGTCGGTCGAGATCTCGACGATCGTCTCGTCGGCGCTGACCGTCTCGCCCTCGGCTTTGCGCCATTCGAGTACGGTCCCCTCGGCGACGGAGTCGCCCATCTGCGGCATGACTACCTGGATCGTCGTCTCGACGGCCATTGATTGCACTCTAGCGCGGGCGCTCCGCGGAACCGGCAGGCGCGCTGTCAACTCGTGAGCGACGCCGCTCCTCGCGGATGAACTCGACAGTTCCGAAGAACGGACCGATCCCGCCGAGCACCGCGACCGCCACGGCCACGCGCAGCGGGATGATGTGCACCCGCGCCGCGTAGAGGCAGGCCAGTGCCATGGCGATCCATAGACAACCATGGGTGTAGCCAAGGATCACCGTTTCCGGCTGGCGGTTGTGCAGCCCAAGCCAGGAGAAGAGCAGGCCAAAGTAAATGAGCGAGTGCGC
>JBEKBL010000074.1:0-8032 GCA_050015415.1 Solirubrobacteraceae bacterium | reverse complement strand
CTCGAGAACGTGCCCACATCGCCGTTCCCCGACAGGTCGGCAGCGCTCGCCGACCCGGCCGCGTCCGACAACGGCCAGTACAGCGCTGGGCCGTCGCCGTCGATCCTCTGCCCGTAGGCGGTCGTCGGCGTTGACGTCGGCGGCGTCGTGATGTCGATCGTCGCGGACACGCTCGGCGTGCCGTTCGCGTCGATCGCGAACAGCATGTAGGGCCCGGGAAGCGCTATGCCGGGGTCCGAAGGGATCGTCATCTGGTAGGTGTCGCCGGCGGAGGACACGATCGAGAGCGGGATCCGTCGCTGGTCGTTGTCGACGGTGTGGGTTGCCTCGCCGTAGCGCACGAGCACGAAGCTCTGGACGGCTCCACCCGTGGTGACCGAGATCGTCTGGCCGGTCTGCGCCGAGGTTGGCGCCGATGAGATCGTCGGTCGGGTGCGCAGCGACCCGTCGGCGTTGAAGAGGTATGGCGGATAGAAGATCTGGCCGTCGGGATGGTTGGTCGCGCATGCGCCGCACAGACCCCCACCTCCGGAGAAGACGGTGGCGTCGGGTAGAAGCACCGCCGCCGAGTGGTAGTTCCGCGGCTCAGCCTCCTCGGCCATCACCGTCCACTGCCCGCTCGTTGGGTCCCACATCTCCGGATAGAGATCCGAGGTCGCATCGGAGAACGGGACGGCGAACGTCTGGCCACCGACGGTGAAGACCTGTCCGGTTGGGAGAACGACGCTGTTGGCGAACGCGCGCGCGTAGGTCATCGACGCGGTTGGCGTCACCGTCGGCGTCGAGCCGCTGATGTCGACGACGTTGGCCACGTTGGTGGCGTCCGAGTTGTCGTAGTCGGGGGCGCCGCCGACGGTGAAGATCTTGTTGATGTCGTAGAGCACGGCGTTGCCATTCATCTCGTCACCGCTCGAACCCCGCGGCGCCGCGTCCGTGATCGATCCGGCGCCGGTGGTCGTGATCCAGTGCATCTCCTCCGACGGGCCGGCCTGGAAGATTCGGCCGCCGGAGGCGGCGATGAACCAGCCATGGTTGTCGGCACGGTAGGCGCCCTCGCTGTCGGCGGTATAGATCGGCGTGGCTGGCACGTTCGGCAGCTCGCGCCAGTTCGCGGTAGGCGAGTAGATCTCTCCGAGTTTGCCTCCGACTGCACCCGACCAGGAGCCACCGAGGACGAACACCTGGCCGTCCGGAAGCGTCGTCTGTCCCTGGTAGCCGCGGCCGATGTTCATCTGCGGACCGGCTGTCCAGCTGTTCGTGGACGGGTCGTAGATGCTCGTATCGGTGTCTCCGATCCCACCCGTGACGATGACGTCTCCGTCGGGGAGGATCGACACACCGGGGCAGAACATGTCGTGCGCGGTGTTGCTGACCGTCGAGGCGCTCACCTGTCCGTTGGCCAGGTTGAGGATCGCCGTCTGCGTGTACTGCTCGTCGTCGGAGGAGTCGAAGTTGAACTCAGAGTCGGCCGACCACACCAGAAGCTTGTCCCCAGGGATCAGCGCGATCGCCACGGGGACAAGCGGGAAGCCGATCGTGGGCCCCCACTCACCGACGACGGAAGGGTTGGTCGAGTCGTCCGCGATCTGTGCGTCCGTGGCGCCCGGTGCGGACACGGACTGGCCGCGCGGGACGCCGGCGAGCACCAGCCGTGAGATGGCGACCGCACGATCGGCGGGCGAGGACAGCGACAGCACGGTGAGCCGCACGGCGCGAACGTCCTGCGCCACCCAGCCGACGCGCTTCACGTTCGGGTTCGCCTGCCAGCGCCCGTAGGCGACCGGGCGACCGAAATTGGTCCCGTCGCTCGAGAGCCGGACGACGAAGCGGCCGATCACGCCGCGCATCCCGTGCGGAATGTAGGTCAGCCCCGAGATTCCGGTTGGTTTCGCGAAGGTCACGGTCACCGATTGGGGCAGATCGACTCGGCCGCCGAGGCGAGCGCTCTGCCAGAACGACGACCGGCGCTGCCCCAGCACGGCGCTGGCGGCGTGCCCCGCCGCGGTGCTCGACGCGCTAACCGTCCATCCGTGCGGCTCGAGCGAAGGCGCGTAGGAAACGAACGCAGCTGCCGTTGGCATCTCCATGTGCTTCATCGAGCGCCCCGTGGACCCGGAGCGCGCGGCGCCTGTGCTCCCCGTGATCGACGCCGACATGCCTGGCATTGCCGCCGACATTCCCGCGAGTCCCGAGCGTCCGCTCGCCCCCAACAGCCCCGCCGTCGCCGCGCCGCCCGAGGCGATAACCACCACGACGACAGCGATGAGCAACAGAGTGAGCCGGCTGCTCTCGGTCGACCGGCGGGCGCGCGGTGCTTCACCGCTGCCGGAGCGACGCAGCTTGTGGATCGCCCGCAGGCGCTCGTGCATCCTCAGCCCAGAGTAGGCCCGTCGATGCAACGAGACGTGGTGCAATATCTGCCGTGCCGAGGTGGGTTTCGCGCCACCACACCAGCACGGCGAAGCCGCGCGAGAGGAGCTAGTCGGGCTCGAACCGACTAGCGCTGCACGTCACGTGGGCCGCCTCGCGCGGCCCATCTCAGAACTCGGCGTCGAGCTGGGAGATGCGCTCGATGCTCGCCCGGTCCTCTGCCTGCTCGCTCGGCTCGGTTGAGAACCAGGCGTCGAGGATCTCCGCAAGCTCGGCATCGGCCGTCGATCGCAGGCTTAGCGCCAGGACGTTGGCGTCGTTCCAGCGTCTCGCCCCGGCCGCCGTCACTGCGTCGTGGCAGAGCGCGGCGCGCACCCCGCGCAGCTTGTTCGCCGCGATCGCGGCGCCGGTCCCGGTCCAGCAGCAGACGATCGCCTGATCGGCGATCCCTGCGGCGACGTCCTGCGCCGCGGCGAGCGACGCTCGCGCCCAGTCGGTGTCCTCGTCCTCGGCTATCGCCCCGTGCAGCAGCAGGTCGTGCCCGCGCTCACGGAGCTCCACCGGCAGGATCACCGCGATTCCTGTCAACTCATCGGCGGCGAGCGAGATCCGCACCTGGCGAGTATGGCGCATCGGCTGGGCCGGGTTCGCATCGCAGATTTCAAATCTCGTGAAGCACCTCGCCGAGCGGGCGCAGCGTTACTCGGCCGGCGTCCCAGCCTGCTCGATCAGCCAACGGTGAAGGCACGTTTCGCCCGCGAGCTCGGGATGGAACGCAACCGCGAGGATCGCCCCCGAGCGCACGGCGATCACGTGCCCGTCGAGCTCGCCGATCGCCGCGACATCGCCACCGTGCTCGGCGACCCATGGCGCGCGAATGAAGACCGCGTGCAGCGGCTCGCCAAACCCGTCAAGCTCCACCTCGGCCTCGAAGCTCCTCACCTGGCGTCCGAACGCATTGCGCTCCGCGCGCATGTCGAGGACCGCGAGGTGCTCGCGGTCGAGCAGGATCAGCCCAGCGCAGGTCGCAAGGATCGGCACACCCGACGCCGCCAGCTCGCGCAGCGGCTGCTCGAGCCCTTCGCGCTCGATTCCGAGCATCATCGTCGTCGACTCCCCGCCCGGGAGCACCAAGGCACCAATCCCAGCAAGCTCCGCCGGCGTCCGCACCTCGCGGGCCTGCGCCCCGAGGTTCTCGATCACGCGCTGATGCGCGGCGAAATCGCCCTGGAGAGCAAGAACGCCGACCGGCGGCGTCCTTGGTCCACTCACCAGCCGCGGCGCGCGAGAAGCTGCTCTTCGGGGAGCTTTCGCGTCTCGAGGCTGTCCATCGCACCGCCGAGCCCCTCAGAGGCCGCGGCGACCCGCTCCGCGTCGGCGAAGTGCGTCGTCGCTTCGACGATCGCGCGTGCCCGCGCCGCCGGGTCCTGCGACTTGAAGATCCCCGAGCCGACGAACACGCCTTCGGCGCCGATCTGCATGACGAGCGAAGCGTCGGCCGGCGTCGCGATGCCCCCGGCGCAGAACAGCACGACCGGCAGGCGGCCGTCGCGAGCGACGCTGCGGACGAGATCGAGCGGCGCGCCCAGATCCTTGGCAGCGCCGGCGAGTTCGGCGTCGTCAAGCGTCGCGAGCCGTCGTATCTCCCCGCCGATCGAGCGCAGATGGCGAACGGCTTCGACGATGTCGCCGGTCCCGGCCTCGCCCTTCGAGCGGATCATCGCCGCGCCCTCGCCGATCCGCCGCAGCGCTTCACCGAGATTCGTCGCGCCGCAGACGAATGGAACCTTGAACGGCCACTTGTCGATGTGGTTCTGCTCGTCGGCCGGCGTCAGCACCTCCGACTCGTCGATGTAGTCGACCTCGAGGGCCTCGAGCACCTGGGCTTCGGCGAAGTGGCCGATCCGCGCCTTCGCCATCACCGGGATCGTCACGGCCTCCTGGATGCCGCGGATCATCGCCGGATCGGACATCCGGGCGACGCCGCCGTCGCGGCGGATGTCCGCGGGCACCCGCTCGAGCGCCATCACCGCGCACGCCCCCGCGTCCTCGGCGATCTTCGCCTGTTCGGCGTCGACGACGTCCATGATCACGCCGCCCTTGAGCATCTCGGCAAGGCCCGCCTTGACGCGGAATGTCGCTTCGTCACGCATGTCGCAACGATTCTACGCCAGGCTCGCCGCCGATCGGGAGCGCGTGAGCGTTGCGCGAACGATCGAACGGGCGCCTGGCCGGGCGCCCGTTCATCCAGCGAGCTTTCGCATGCGGGCGAGGCGCTATGCCTCGACGGTGCCGCCCCAGTGATGGGCGCCACGCATCAGCAGCGAGAGCCCGGTGATGATTGCGCTGCCGGCGAGAACGTTTGCGAGGACGATGGCGAGGATGGTCATGGCGGTCCCTTTCGGAGGAGTGAAGACAAACTGACCCAGCGAGTGTCGGGCCGGCCCCCGAGCGGAGCCTGGGTCCCTGCCGGGAGGATCCTGAGAGCCGCCGTCGCCAAGGTCCCTGCACCAACGGCCGGGCGTCATGTGCCTGCGGAGCGCCCGGAGCGACGAGGCACGCAAGCCGGCTAGGAGGTCACTCGCCCGGCAGCTTGAGGCGATGGGAGGCGGCGATCGCCCTCGCGTCCTGGTCCTCGACGCCGGCCTCGCGCGCAAACAACAGCCAGTCGCTCACGGCGTCGACGACCTCGCCGAGAATGCGCTCTGCGGCGCCACGAGCCATCGAGGCCCCGCGCGCGCACTCGCGCAGGTCCGCGAGCGTGAAGCCGTCGCGCTTGCCGGCGAGCGACATCTGATGCTGTCCGGTCCAGACGCCGCGCGGGTTGTAGGCGTAGGTCACGTCGAAGGCCGGGGATAGCGCCCAGCGCCCTTCACGGTCCATCAGGAAGGCGATGTTCTTGACATGGTCGTCCTGGTTTCGCGCGACGATGTTGAACACGGCGCGGCGGAACTGCTCGGCTACCGCGGCCGCCGAGAGCCCGAGTTCGCGGACCGTCTGGAGCGCCTGCTCATAGGAGTGCGCGCCCGCTTGACGGAAGTCGAGGTGAGCGAGCGCCGCCAGCGACTGCATGTGGATCTTCTCGTTGCCGTCTCGATCGAAGCGCCGCGTCATGAAGTGGCGTCTCCCGCCCTCCTCGAGCAGCAGGCACTCGCTCATCTCGAGGCCCGCCGCGCGCGCCATCGCGGCATAGGCGTACTCGATCGCACCGTAGCCCTGGGCGTTGCCGAACTCGCGATGGCTGTCGACGCCATCCAGCTTGAGGATCCAGTGAGCAAACCCGTTCGGAGCGTCGAGCTGACCGGAGCGGATCGAACCGGTGAGCGGGTCATACGCGATCACGGCCTTCGCGCGGGCGCCCCCGGCCGAGCTGCCAACGAGCAGGATTTCCCGCATCGCCTCCACTCCGCCGGCCTCTGCGAGCGAGGTGTGAAGGCCCTCGCGCGCCGCCAGCACCTGGCCTGCGAGGTCGACGAGCGCCGAGACCTCGAGGCTCTCCGCCGCGCGCGAGGTCGGCCCGAGCGTCGGAGCGAACTCGAGCGCGCCCATTCCGCGTCGTCCGATGTAGCAGAGGCGCTCGACGGCGCTGAAGGTCTCGGGCGCACGCCCCTGTCTTGCGAGCCAGGCGTCGATGACGGCGTTGCCGAAATCGTCGGGCAGCGAGTCCGCGAGCATGCCGGGCAGCCCGCGGAAGCTCTCGAACGCCAGTGCGGGGAAGCGGTAGCGGACTCGGCTCACGGGCATCCGCAGCGGCGACAGCTCGACTCCGGCGCCCACGAACTCCGGCGCGTACTCGAAGATTGCCGGCTCGCCAGCGCTCTCCTGGGAAACCGCGCCGATCCGCCTGCCCCATAGGTTGACCGCCGCGACCGTCACTCAGCGCGTGCCCCAACTCCAGCCGTCGGCCTGCTCCCGCCGGCGCGGGGAGTGGGCACCGGCCGCGCGCCGGCGTTGACCGCCGGCGCGATCGAGCTGTTCGATCGGGCTCGGCAGCGGCTCCGGAACGAGCGCGTCGAGGGCCTCGAGCAGATCGAGGGCACGCAGCAGGCGCAGCAGTCCGTTCATCGTGACGCTGTGACCGCGTTCAAGCCGCTGCAGCGTCTCCTTCGACACCCCGGCCTCCGCCGCCAGCTCCTGCTGGGTCAGGTTGCGATCGAGTCGCAGTCGGGCCAACCGGCCGCCGAGCTCGCTCAGGATCGCTGCCTCACTCAGCTGGTTATTGATGCGCATAACTGCTCAGTTTAGCATGGTTACGCCTGCCGTCAGCCTTAGGACGGCTGATTTGCCACTTTACGCGCGCCGTGGGTCGCACGGCGCTGCCGCCAGTAATGCGTCAGGTCCGCCGCGTAAAGGCAGATATAGGCCGTAATTGCGCTAATTTTGCCGCACAACGCATCCCAGTTGCCGGCGGCCGCTCGCGGCCTGCCGGCGCTAAGTCGCCGCGCGGATCAGGCGAGCCTGCCGTCCGCAACGAGGACGACCATGCCGCAGACGAGGACGCGCCAGCGCGCAGCCCGGCAAAGTCGGGCGAGCACTGCCGCGCCTATTTCAGGCGGAAGGCTTTGATTCGATCGACGTACTGCTCTTCGTCGCGCGAGTAGACGCCGTAGGCGAGCGCCTGGATCATGCTCAACAGCGCGGTGTGTGAGCGCACGTAGGTGGGGCTGTTCGACGAGTAGTAGAGCTTGATCTGGGCGAGCTTTGCGACATCTGACATCGTCGCGTCGGTGATCGCGATCGTGGCGGCCTGGCGATGGTGTGCGAGCTTCATCGCGCGGACGACGAGTGCGTGCGGCCGCCCGGCTGAGAGCGCGATGACGAGCGTCTCGGAGTCGATCCGGGCCAGACGGCCAAGGGCTTCCTGCGACGGACTCGCGACGAGCTCAGCGCGCAGGTCGAGCAGCATCAGCAGGTGGCGCAGGTAGGACGCAAAGAACGCCATCTGGTCGGTGCCGGCGATGACGATCCGGTCGGCGACGCTGATCGCGGCGATCGCCCGCTCGACGTTGGCCGGCGTCGCCTTGCGCGCCGTCTCCTCCACGTTCGCGTGGTCGGCCGCGATCGCCGTCTCGAAGTCGCTGCGCTCGACCGAGAACAGCGGCGACTCGCCGACGCCGGCGTGGGCGCGGCGGTACTCCTCGCGCGCGGCGCGCTGAAGTTCGGGGAAGCCCTCGAAACCGAGCGCCTGCGAGAAGCGCACGACCGTCGAGCTCGATGTGTTGGCGCGGCGCGCCAGCTCTTCCGCGGTCTGGAACGCAGCCTCGTCGAGATGGTCGATGATGTACTGCGCGACGTCCTTCTGCGAGCGTGAGCACTCGTCGAAGCGCGACTGAATGTAGGTCGAGAGCGTGTGCGGCGAGGCGCCGCTGGTGCCGTTGCCGTTCGCCTTGGCGGGTGCTTCCTTTGCTGGTGCTCGCTTGGTCATCAGTGTGGCGTTCATTCGACGATCGGCTCCTGACTTCCTCTAGGGCTCGGTGATCCGTGCGGCCCGCAGGCCCGAAATAGGCTTCGCCACGATGGTTCGCCACGCACGCTCCTCTCCCTTCCCATGAAGATCGCGATCGTCGGCGGCGGTGTGTCCGGCGTCGTCGCGGCGCATGCTCTGCACGAGCGCCACGAAATAACGCTGTTCGAGGCAGGCGGCTACCTCGGCGGGCACACC
>JBEKBL010000073.1:0-8071 GCA_050015415.1 Solirubrobacteraceae bacterium | reverse complement strand
TCGACATCGTCGACGAGGCTGCGCGCCTGTGAAACGGCGGCCCGCGCCTGCCCGACGACGTCCTCGCGCGTCGTCTGGAGCTGGTGCACGATGTGGATGTCCGACGTCGAGATGAACGTATGGATCCGCGGGCGTGCCGCATCCTTGACGGCGCCCCACGCCGCATCGATGTCGGCCGCCTGCGTACGCGCCAGCCCGGCGATAACCGGCCCCTCCACCGTGCGCGCGATCCCCTGTACCGCCTCGAAGTCACCGGGCGAGGTGATCGGAAAGCCCGCCTCGATGACGTCGACGCCGAGTCGTGCAAGTTGCTGCGCGATCTCGAGCTTCTCCGCTGCGTTGAGCGAGATGCCGGGCGACTGCTCGCCGTCGCGCAGCGTCGTGTCGAAGATCAGTACGCGGTCGTTACCGCTCTTTTCTACAGCCATGATGTTCCTCGCTTTTCGCGTTCGTCCTGCCTGTTTCCTCTCTGTCGGTTTGCGGCATCGCGGCCGCCACGCGTTATTCCCCCCGAAGGGGGAGGAGGAGAAGCAGTGCAAGGGACGTGCGGAACTTCATGCGCCGAAGAGCGTAGCAGCGCGGTTACGCGCGCTGCAACACCGCGGATCGCTAGCCGAGGATGTTCACGGCGCGCGCGATGACCAGCCCGATCGTGACGATCGCGATGACCGATTGAGCGAGCATCAGCATCTTCGCGGTGTGGCTCAGAGGCATCGTGTCGGTCGGGCTGAACGCGCTGACGTTGGTGAACGAGACGTAGAGATAGTCGATGAAACCCGCGCGCCAATCCCAGCGGCCGAGCCGCTCCTCAGTCATCTGTGGGAAGAGGAAGTCCGGGGGCGGGCCGTCGGGGAGCTTGCGGCCCTGCGGTCCGCCGCGGTCGAGCTCCCAGTACCAGACGGCGAACAGCAAGATGTTCGTGATCCAGATCTCGACTCCGGCGAGGATCAGCTGACGACCGTTCGTCGCAGTTGACGTGTGCAGCAGATAGTGCGTCAGCAGCCCCAGCGACAACAGGTTTGCCGCGCTGACCAGTCCGATCATCCCGATCGCGACGAAGCGCCGGTAGCGATGGGGCCGCTTCGTGCCACGAGGCGTCGTGAGCACGAGCCCCGCGAGCAAGAGTCCCTCCAGTGACGGCAGCACCCAAGCCGGATGCAGCGTCAGCTTGTTCGGCAGATCGATGTCGAGCGCGATCGTCGCGAGCACGCTGAGCTGCGCGGGCCAGTACGGGTCGCTCCGCGCGAACGCCTTCGCCGCATCTTCGGCCTCCGTCGCTCCGGGCAGCGCCCGGGGGGTCATGCGAGCGTGACGCTGCGCCCGTCGACGAAGCCATCGAGCGCCACGATCTCGTCGAGCACTTCGGACGCGACCGCGTCGCTCGTGCTCACCGCCATCGCCGCGAGTCCCTTGCCCGCTCCCTTGCCGCCCTTCACGTGGCGCCCGACAGCCGCCGAAGAGATGTTGATCCCGTGCTCGCCGAACACCGAACCGACGCGCCCGATCATGCCCGGCACGTCGCTGTAGCGGAAGACGGTGACGTTCTCGGACAGCTCGAGCGTGAAGCGCTGTCCCCACACCTCGACGAGGTGTGGCACCTGCGCCTGGCCCATGCCGGTTCCGGCGACGGCGACGCGCTCGCTGCCGGCGTGCACCGTGACGCGGATCAACTCGTTGAAGTCCTCGGCTTCGGTGACGCTCTTCTCCTCGACGACGATCCCCCGCTCCTCGGCCAGCGATCCGGCGTTGACGAAGTTCACGTCCTCCTCGGTGCGGCCTCGGAGCGCGCCGACGAGTACCGCGAGGGTCAGCAGACGCGTATCGAGGTCGGCGATGCGGCCCATGAATGCGGCCTCGATCCGCTCGACGGAGCTTCCTTGAGCGAGGCCCATCGCGAGGCGGCCGAGCTGCTCGGCGAGCGGCAGAAACGGCCGCAGCGCCTCCATGTCCTCGGCCCCGACGGATGGGATGTTGACCGCGGTCGAGACGACGCCGCCGGTCAGCGCCGCGACCACCTGCTCTGCGCTCTGAAATCCAGCGCGGTCGGTCGCCTCGGCGGTCGAGGCTCCGAGGTGCGGGGTGACGATCACGTTCGGGTAGCCGCTGAATAGCGGATAGTCGGTGATCGGCTCGCTCGGGAAGACGTCAAGCGCTGCACCCGCGATCTTGCCCGAGTCCAACCCGGCCTGTAGCGCGACGTCATCAATCAAGCCGCCGCGGGCAACGTTCAGGATGCGCACGCCATCGCGCATCTTCGCGATCGCTGCCGCATCGATGAATCCCTTCGTCTCGTCGGTCTTCGGCAGATGCACGGTGATGAAGTCAGCGCGGGCATACACGGCCTCGGCATCCGGCGCCTTTTCGACGCCGAGCTCGCGGTAGCGCTCGGCGGCAACGAACGGGTCGAACGCGATCACGTGCATGCCGAAGCCACGCACGCGCTGCGCAACCAGCTGGCCAATGCGGCCAAAGCCGAGGATCCCCAGGGTCTTGTCGTAGAGCTCGACACCGGAGAACTTCGAGCGCTCCCACTTGCCGGAGGTCAGCGACGCGTGCGCCTGCGGAATGTTGCGCGCCAGCGCAAGCAGCAGCGCAACGGTGTGCTCCGCCGCGGTCACGACGTTCGACTGCGGCGCGTTGGCGACAACGATGCCGCGGCGCGTTGCCGCCGGGACATCGACGTTGTCAACGCCGACCCCGGCGCGCCCGATCACGCGCAGCCGCTCACCGCGCTCGATCAAATCAGCGGTCATCTTGGTCGCCGAGCGGATCAGGATGCCGTCGAACTCGCCGATCCGTCGCGCCAGCTGCTCGCCATCCCAGTCGAAGCCGGTCTCGACGTCGAAGTGCTCGCGCAGCAGCTCAATTCCCGAATCACCGACGTCCTCGGCAACAAGCACCTTCGGCTTCTGCGTATCAGCTCTGCTCACGTCGGTACCTCCGTCCGAAGCCCCGTCAAAGCGACTGCTCCAAGACGTAGTCGACGCAAGCCGTCAGCGCCCTCACGTCGTCGGGCTCGATCGACGGGAACATGCCGACGCGGAGCTGGTTGCGACCCAGCTTGCGGTACGGCTCGACGTCAACGATTCCGTTGGCGCGCAGCGTTGCTGCCAGCGCCGCGGCGTCGACGGAATCGTCGAAGTCAACCGTCCCGACGACGAACGAGCGCAGTTCCGCGTCGGTTACGTAGGGCGTCGCGTGGCTGCACGCTTCGGCCCAGCCGTACAGGTAGGCGGCCGACTTGCCGGTTCGCGACACGCACCAGTCGAGGCCACCGCCGGCGAGCATCCACTCGATCTGGTCAGCGAGCATGAACAGCGTCGCAACGGCCGGGGTGTTGTTCGTCTGGTCTTTGATCGAGTTGTCGAGCGCGACCGTCAGCGACAGGAATGGCGGGATCCAGCGATCCGATTCCTCGATCCGCGCCACACGCTCGAGCGCCGCAGGGCTCATCAGCGCGATCCAGAGCCCGCCGTCGGAGCCGAAGCACTTCTGCGGAGCGAAGTAGTAGACGTCGGCCTGTGAGGCGTCCAGCGGGAGCCCACCGGCCGCGGAGGTCGCATCGATCACCACCAGCGCGTGCTCGCTGTCTGCCGGTCGCTGCACACCGAGCATCACGCCGGTCGAGGTTTCGTTGTGCGCCCAGGCGATCACGTCGGCGTCGGGTGAGCTCGTCAGCGCCGGCGCGCTGCCGGCGGGTGCTTCGATGATGATCGAGTCCTCGAGGAACGGCGCGCCGGCGGTGACGCTGGCGAACTTGCTCGAGAACTCGCCGTAGGTGAGATGGAGCGCGCGGCGCTCGACGATGCCGAAGGCGGCGGCATCCCAGAACGCGCTCGCGCCACCGTTGCCAAGGACCACCTCGTAGCCCTCCGGAAGGGCGAACAGCTCGCCTAACCCGGCGCGAACCCGCGCGACGAGTGACCTGACCGGCGCTTGACGGTGCGAGGTACCGAGCACCGTGGCGCCGTCGCCCGCGAGACGCTCGAGCTGTGCGGCACGAATCTTCGATGGGCCGCAACCGAAGCGGCCGTCGCCGGGCCGGAGCGATTCAGGAATGCTCAGCGCTGGGGCAGGGGTGGTCTTTGCTGGTGGCGTCATGGGATTTCCTCGTGGACTCGAAGTGCAGAGGTGCCCAGGCGCGCGGCAATCTTGCGACCCGTCACTTCCCGGTGGTCAATTCCACCCAGACGCCAGTCGTAACGGTACGCGGGAGTGTAGCTCAGAGCGGCATGCGCGGCTCGAAGTCGACGCCCCAGCCCTCTGGTAGGCGCGTCGATCGCAAGCCGTCGGGTGCTTCGGCTGCCAACAGGCACAGCTCGGGCGCCGGCCCCAAGGCGAGCTGGCGGCGCCACAGGCTGGCCGTCGAGCGCTCGATCCCGTCGGCGAGAAAATCGTCCAGCAGCGAGTGGTCGTGGCCTCGCGCAGGGCTGATCCAGGCGGCGACGCGGACCGGCGAGAGCTCGCCCGTGCCATCGAGCAGGCGGTAGATGCTGCCGGTTCCCTCCCCCATCAGGCCAGCCGCCCGCTCGTGGGCGCTCGCGTGTCCGCGCCCCACGGCTGCCTCGTTCAGCACCCCGAGGGCCGCGAAGTCCTCGACCAGGTACCAGTCCTCGAGCCCCGGGCCCCCGTCTCCGAGCCACGGCAGACGCTCGGCGCGGAGGCAGGCGGTGCCGATCAGACCGCCGGGACGGTTTGCCGCGAGCCCATGGTGGAAGCGCCGGCAGGCGTCCTCATACGCATCGCCGGCGACTGCGACGGCGGCGCGATGCCAGAAGACGTAGGCCAGCACCGGCTAAAACGCCGGTTTGATCCAGTCCATGTGCGCGCGCAGCTCGCTGCCGATCTCTTCGATCTGCGTTCCGGCCTGCTCGGCGCGCATCCGCTTGAAGCTCTCCTGTCCGGCGCGGTTCTCCGCGATCCACTCGCGCGCAAAGTCCCCGGTCTGGATCTCGCCGAGGATGGTTCGCATGTGCTCCCGGGTCTCCTCGGTGATGATCCGCTTCCCGCGTGTGTAGTCACCATATTCCGCGGTATTCGAGATCGAGTAGCGCATCCCCGCGAGGCCCTTCTCGTAGATCAGATCGACGATCAGCTTGACCTCGTGCAGACACTCGAAATAAGCCATCTCCGGGTCGTAGCCGGCAGCGACGAGCGTCTCGAAGCCGGCCTGGATCAGCTCTGAGACCCCGCCGCAGAGCACGGCCTGCTCGCCAAACAGATCCGTCTCCGTCTCGTCCTTGAAGGTCGTCTCGATGATCCCGGCACGCCCGGCGCCGATGCCCTTCGCATAGGCGAGCGCGAGCGAGCGCGCATTTCCGGTCGCGTCCTGGTGGATCGCGACGAGCGCCGGGACACCTGAGCCCTCAGTGAATTGACGGCGGACGAGGTGCCCTGGGCCTTTCGGCGCGATCAACGCGACGTCGACGCCCGGCGGCGGAACAACCTCGCCGTAGTGGATCGAGAAGCCGTGGCCGAAGAGCAGCATGTTGCCGTCGGCGATGCCGTCGCGCACCTCGCTCTCCCAGACTGCGCGGTGGAGCTCATCCGGTACGAGCATCATCACCAGGTCGCCGCGACTTGCCGCCTCGACGATCGGAAGCACCTCGAGGCCGGCCTCGCGCGCCGCTACGGCGGAGCTCGATCCATCGCGCAGCCCGACGACGACGCTGACGCCGGAGTCGTTGAGGCTCAGCGCGTGGGCGTGGCCCTGAGAGCCGTAACCGATGATCGCGACGGTCTTTCCGTCAAGCTGCGAAAGGTCTGCATCCTTGTCATAGATCATGGTCCGCAGGCTACATCTTTGGTGACGTCGTCGGTCGGCGTGGCCGGGGAGCCTAAGAATCAGGCGCTTGCGCGGGCGACCAGGGCCTGCGCCGGAACCGCGAGACCGCTGCCGCCGCTGTAGGGAGCGAGCTGGGCTTCGACCTCGACCGCAACGGCCTTGCCGACCTCTGGCGGCGCGGCGCGGACGGCTGCACCGCTCGGCGACATGTCGAGTTGCATCTCCCACCACTCGTCGAAGCTCGGCGCGGTGCGCAGGAGATCGACAGTGTCGATCTCGATGTCGACGAAGCCTGCCTCCTCGAGCATCGTGCGCAGCCGGTGCGGATCGGAGAGCGCGAACGCACCCGGTGCCGTGTCGCTTGCCGGGGCGTCGGCGAGACCATGCTGCTGGATCACGCGACTGCTGATCGCGAGCCATGGATTCGCCGACGGAAATCCCCAGACCGCGAGTGAGACACGACCGCCTGGCCTCAGCACGCGCCGCGTCTCGAGGAGCGCGGCCGACGGATCGACCATGAGCATGTACCCCCAACGGCACATCACGGCGTCGAGGCTCGCGACCGGGAGGTCGATCGACTCCGCGTTGATGACGCGGAATTCGACGTTTCCGAGCTCGAGCTCGCCGGCACGCGCCCGAGCGAGCTCGACCATCGCCTCCGACTGGTCGCTCGAGATCAGGACGCCGCCGGGCAGGATCAGCTCAGCCGCCAGCAAGCCGGCTTCGCCAGGTCCGGCGGCCAGATCCAGCACACGCTCCCCCGGTTGCAGCTCGAGCGCCTCGATCAGCCACTGCGTGACAGGCGCTGCAAAATCGCGCAGCCAGGTCCGCGCCCGCGCCCAGCCCGCCGCTGCCGTGTCCCAGTCGGCCAGGGAGTCGCGGCGCTGCGCCTCGGGATCGTTCAGCCGGCCGGACAGTAGAGAGCGAAGTTCTTCGTCGCGTATGGCGCGCCCGCTGCGAAGACCAGCTTCAGCTTGCGGTAGTCGTCGCGACTGTCCCAGCACGGCTTCGCCGCTGACGCAGTGAACTTGACGCTGTAGGTCTCGTATTTGCCCGCGGCGCAGTCGGGCTTGCACGGATTGAACGCATAGGTGCCGGACCCGTGCGCGGTGGCGCCGCCAAACGTGCTCCAGATGATGTGATTCACGTAGGCGCCGTCGTCGCCGCAGAAAAGGATGATCTCGGACGGCTTGACCTGCGACTTGGTGCAGCCGCCTATCCGGTTCGAGCCGCCGGCGGCGAGCGCCGGTGTGGCGAACACGATGATGACGACGACGACGCTGAGCAGAGTGCGGCGCACCGCGCTGATCATAGACGTGCCGTTGCGGGCAGGTCCCGCCGGAGCAGCTTGCCCGACGCGGTCCGCGGCAGGGCGTCGACCACCGCGATCTCCTTCGGTACCTGGTAGGGCGCGAGTCGCGCTGCGCAGTGATCGCGGAGCGTATCGGCGCTGACCGGCGTGCGCAGCACCACGAGCGCCCTTACGGTCTCGCCCCACTCGGGATCGGCAGCGCCGTAAACGCCGGCTTCGCTGACCGCCGGGTGCTGGCTGAGAACCTCCTCGACTTCGCTCGGCGCGACGTTCTCGCCACCGGTGATGATCGTGTCGGCCTTGCGCCCGATCACCCGCAGGTTGCCGTTGTCGTCCAGTTCCCCCAGATCACCCGTCGCGAGCACGCCGCCGACGGCGGGCGACACGGTCGGCCCTGAGACGAGGATCTCACCGTCGCTGGCGATCTCCAGCTGTGCGCAGAACAGCCGTGGCCCCGCGTTTGCTCGAGCGGTCTGCCCGGGCACCTGCGTCGCGACCTGCGAGCACGTCTCGGTCAGACCGTAGGTCTGGGAGACCACGACTCCGGCGGCCTCGGCCCGCTCAATCAGCGCCAGCGGCACCGGGCCGCCTCCGGCCAGCGCACAGCGCAGCCGCGGCGGCCGCGCGAGCCCGGCGTCCAGCAGGCGCGCGAGCGTCGTCGCCACGACCGAGACAAGCGTGATCTCATCGTCCATCAACGCCGCGACGGCAGCCTCGGCGTCGAACCGCTCGTGCACCACGGCCGTCGTCCCGTAGAGCCAGCTGCGGATCAGAATCGACAGCCCCCCAACGTGCACCAGCGGCAGCGTGCACAGCCATCGCTCATCGGGATCCAGCCCGAGCGTCACAGCCGAGCCGATCGCGCTCCAGACGAAGTTTCCGAACGAGAGCGGGACTGCCTTCGGCATCCCGCTCTCGGTCCCCGAGGTCCGCACGATCAGAGCGATGTCGTCGAGCTCGAGCGATCGCATGGC
>JBEKBL010000072.1:0-8210 GCA_050015415.1 Solirubrobacteraceae bacterium | reverse complement strand
TCCCACTCCGCACGAGCGCGAACTGCGACTGCGCGCGCATGCGCTTGGCATCGCCGACGACGTTCGCTGGCCAGGCTGGCTCACTCCGTCTGAACTCGAGGGCCTGTGGCGCCTGACAAGTGCATTCGTCTTCCCGTCGCTTTATGAGGGCTTTGGATTGCCCGTGCTCGAAGCGATGGCGAGAGGTGTGCCGGTCGCTTGCTCAAATACGAGCTCGCTCCCCGAAGTTGCCGGCGAGGCGGCGTTGATGTTCGATCCGCGCGACCCGCGCTCAATTGCTGTTGCGCTTGAGCGTCTGCTTCGCGCCGGGCCCGAGATCGAGGCATTGAAGGCCGCCGGCGTCGCGCGCGCGGCACAATTCACCTGGCAGAGGACCGCCACCGGGACACTCGCGAGCTACGCCCGAGCGTTGGAGGCTGGTCGGCGGGCTCAGCGCCGGAGGCCCGCCGCATAGCTCGCCAGTACTGCCTCGAGTGAGGATTGCAGTGACAATCGTTGCGCGTTCTCGGCGAACCATCTGGCCGTGGACTCGCGCAGCGCGAACCCCAGCTCGTGAACTTGAACGATCGCGCGCGCGATCGTGTCAGGACGGTCGTCCGCGGCAACGAAGCCGTTGACGCCATCGACGATCAGCTCGACAGCGGCGTTGTCCTCGCCGGCTACGACGATGCTTGGAACCGCAAGCGCGGCCGCCTCGATGACGACCAGCCCATAGCCCTCGCGCCGCGAGGTCGAAAGCATGCACATGGCGCCGCCGAGCGCGCGCTCGAGCTCGCCAGCCGCGACGAAGCCCGGGGCGCTTACCCGGTCCGAGACGTCGTGGGCGCTGATCGCCGCCAGAAGGGCGGCTCGCTCGGGGCCGTCGCCGAAGAACTCGCCGCGCAGGCCCGCAATTCGCTCCGCAGCGATGGCAAAAGCGGCAACCGCCAGCTCCGGGCGCTTTTCGCGGATCAGCCGCCCAGCGAAGACTACGACCGGCTCGACGGCGTGCGCGAGGGGTGTCTTCAAAGACCCGCCGTACTCTCCCTCGAGCACGGTCACCTCGCCGTGAAGGCCTTCGCTGCGCAGCCGCGCCGCGTGTAGTTGCGAGAAGCAGAACGCTCGCTGCGGCGCGTGCACGCAAAGCAGCTGGACGAGGTACCCAAGGGTGCCGCCGAAGCGCCCGAGGTATTCCCGCCAATACGCCTTGGTCCAGACCTCGTGCCAATCCACGACGAGCTGATAGCCGCGAAACCGCCGCAGTAGCGCCGCCGCGAGCAGCGAGAAATAGGGGAATGAAGCGGTGTGGACTACGTCATAGTCACCCCCCCGACGCAGCAGGTGTGTGAATACGCCGAAGCCAAAAACGATCGGCGGTATGACCCGTCGGCGCCCGTCGGCATAGAGCTCCATTCGCGGGCCAACCGACACGACTCGCACGCGCTGGTCGAGGTCCAATTGCTCGCCTCGGTCCCACTGGCGCAGCGTCACGTAGGTCACGTCGTGCCCATCCGCGACCAGGCGTTCGGAAAGGCTCCGATACCAGCGCTCCGCACCGCCGACGGTGTACGGGAAGAGGCAGTCGTAGAGAAGGCAGACGCGCACCAAAGGCAGCATCCCAAAGGCGCACTAGACTGGGCTCTGTGGCTGGATGTTTGGTGTCGCAACCTCGACGACCGGTTGGCGTTGTTATGACGATGGGTCGACGAAGCAAGTGAGCGCGATCGAGCAAGTACCCGCTGAGGTCGTGGAGGCCCGCGAGGCCGCGACCCCACTTGCCGTATCGGTCGTCATTCCCTGCCTCAACGAGGAGGGAAACATCGCGCAGTGCGTAAAGGCCGCCCGTGCGGCACTCACTGCCGCCGGTCTCCAGGGAGAGGTACTCGTCGTAGACAACGCATCCGAGGACCACAGCGCCGAGCTCGCGCGCGCCGCGGGCGCGCGCGTCGTATACGAGGGCCGACGCGGATACGGCAGCGCCTACCTCGCCGGCTTTGCGGCAGCGCGGGGCACCTACATCGTGATGGCCGACGCCGATCTGACCTACGACTTCGATGATATCCCGCGCTTCGTCGCTGAGCTCGAGGATGGTGCCCAGCTCGTCATGGGAAACCGGATGAACAACATCCAGCCGGGCGCGATGCACTGGGCGCATCGCTATATCGGCAATCCGCTGCTGACCGGGGTCCTCAACCTCTTCTACCGGACCGGCGTCAACGACGCGCATTGCGGTATGCGCGCGCTCCGCCGAGATGCGTTGGAGAAGCTCGATCTGCGCACCACCGGTATGGAGTTCGCCTCCGAGATGGTGATCCGCGCCGCAAAGGCGGAGCTCGCGATAGCACAGGTCGAGATCGCCTATCACCCGCGAGGCGGGGCGTCAAAGCTGTCGCGATTCCGCGACGGCTGGCGTCACCTGCGTTTTCTGCTGGTGCACAGCCCGACATACCTCTTCATCCTTCCTGGCACGCTGCTCGCCGGGCTGGGAGCGCTCGCGACGATCACGGTTCTTGGCCACATCAGCCTGCTCGGACGAGGCTGGGACCTGCATGCCCTGATTGGCGGCGAGCTGTTGACGATCATCGGCGTACAGGTGCTCGCGCTTGGCCTGTGCGCGCATGCCTACGGCACATATTTCATGGGCGAGAAGGACGCCTGGTTTGACGCGATGCGGGCACGCTTCAGGCTCGAGCACGGTCTCGCCGTCGGTGGCCTGATCACGCTCGGCGGGGTGGTCATCGGAGCGATCATCCTGATCCGCTGGATCCAGCACGGATTTGGCTCGCTCTCGGAGGAGAACCTCGCGATCGTCGCCTCCGAGCTCTTGATCGTCGGCCTACAGATCTTCTTCTCGTCCTTCCTGCTGAGCATTCTCGGCCTTCGTTCGGTCGCGCGCGACAGCTCGTGAGGACGCCGCTTCGCGCGGTGCTAGCCGGCCCGCCCGGGCGAGGAGGCAGTGGGGAACGGCTAGTGTCCGCCCCGCGCCGACCGGATCGCGGCGCTAGACGAGGCTAGGCAGGAGGCGCCCCGCAATGTTCGAGCCCAGCTTTGAACAGAACTTCATGGCTTTGCTCGGGATCCCGCTCGCGGTGTGGATCACCGCGCTCGGGACAGGCCTCGCGATTGAGCGCGTCACACGGGCGGAGCTGGCCAACGCGCTGCTTTTGCCGCTCGGGCTTACCGGCAGCATCTGCCTCGTCTACCCGCTGTACGCGCTGCACCTGTCGGACGTCCTGCCGGTCGTGCTCCTGGTTCTCGTCACGGTCGGCGGGCTGATCTGGGCGCGCGGCGGCGTGCGCAGCCGCCTGAATCCGGGCCTTCCCGGCCTCGCCGGCCTCGCCGTCTACGTGCTCTTCATGCTGCCTGTGATCGTCGAAGGACACTGGCTCTGGCTCGGCTACAACTTCGACAACGACACCTCGGTCCAGCTCCTCATCACCGCTGCTCTCAAGGCGCACGGGACGCAGATGCTGTCGAGCGCGGCCACCGGCGGACGGGTGGTCGATACGTACTTCGCCACCGGCTACCCGATCGGCGCGCACGCCCTGCTCGCGACGCTTAGCGGTTTGCTACACAGCGATCCGGCGGTCGTCTACCAGGGCTTCCTCAGCTCGCTCTCGGCGACCATCGCCTTGACGGTCGCCGCCGCGTCGGCGCGCGCGATCGGCGCGCGCCGAGCCGCGATGCTCGGCTTGGCGGCGGCTGCCGCGAACCTGTTCTTCCAGTACGCCTACCAGGGCACGATCAAGGAGATCGCGACCGCCACCGCGACGATCGCTGCGTTCGCCATCGCGACGGAGGCGATACGCGCCCGCCGTGCGTACTCGGGCGTGGCCGTCGCCGCGGTACCGCTCGCCGCGATCCTCTGCACTTACGGTGTTGCTGGTGGCCCCTACGTGCTCGCCGCGATCGGCGCCGTGGTCGTGCAGCTGGTGGTCGTCGAGCGCCGCCTTCCCCGGCCGTTCTGGCTGGCGCCCGGGCTGCTCGGCGGGGCGCTGATAATCGCCCTCTCGATCCCGGCCGTCATCGAGTTCAACACGCTCTTCAACATCGCGAAAGCCGTCGTCGGTCGCGCCAGCCCTGTCGGCGGCGCCGTGAGCACGCTGGGGACGCTGGAGCGAGCCCTGCCGCTGAGCCAGATCAGCGGCGTCTGGCTCGACGGCGACTTCCGCGTACCAGTCGTCGCCGAGCCGGCCGCAGCTCTCACCGCGCTTGCGAGCGCCTTGATCCTGCTGCTGCTGATCCCCGGCGTCCTCTCGAGCCTGCGTCGGCGCGAGGCGGCTCCGTTCCTGGCCGTCGTCACGACTGGTCTCGTGCTCTTGATCGTCGAGCCGCGCGTCACGCCCTACGCCGCCGGCAAGCTGTTCGCGATGGCGAGCCCGGTCGTGGTGTGGGTCGCTGGGATCGGCCTCTTCGCGCTGACATGGCGAAGGCTGCGGTGGCCGACGATCGCTGTGGGTCTGGCGCTGACGCTCGCGATCCTCGTCTCGGACATGCTCGCCTACCACGAGGACCAGATCTCCCCGACCAACAGGATGCTCGCGATGGAGGCGGTCGGCGACTATTTCGCGGGCCGCGGCCCGGTGCTGTTCAACGAGTCGGACGAGTTCATCAAGTACTTCGCGCGCGCGGCCGAGGTCAACCCGGCATTCGACTCGCTCACTCCGCGTCAAGCGATCCTGATCAGTCCCTCGAATACGTTCAACGAGTACTTCGATCTCGATCAGGAGACGCTCCCCTACGTCGAGAGCTGGCCGGTGATCGTGACGCGCCGCTCGCCGGTCGCGAGCCGGCCACCGGCCAACTACAAGCTCGTCTACACGAGCGAGTTCTACGACGGCTGGGAACGGCAGGCGACGCCAAACGTTCTTGCGCAACTGCCGCTCCAGAGCGAATGGTCGGCGACCGCGATCCCCACCTGCAGCGCGATCGGATCACTCACCAATGGCGCACCACGCGGCAGCGAGCTCGTGCAGGCATTGGTTCCGCCTTCGACCGGCTTCGCCATCCTCTACGCCAAGGAGCGCCCGTTCAGCTGGGGATATCAGTCCGATCCACCGAACACGGTCACGCCGATCGGCCCTGGATTCATCGAACAGTCCGTGGATGTGCATGTGGCCGGCACCTACCAGGCGTGGGTGCAGGGAAGCTTTCCGCGCCCGCTGGAAGTCCTCGTGGACGGCCGCACGATCGGCACGGTGGACGGCATGGACTCGATTGGCCAGTGGACGCAGGCGGCGACCATCCGCTTGACCGTGGGCCGGCACGAGCTCGCCATCTCTCGTGGCGGCGGCCGCCTCTTCCCGGGCGACGGCTCGCGCAATAGCTGGATCGGATACGTGACGCTACGCGAGGTCGGTCCGGAGGTGCTCCACACCGTGCCGCTCGCGCAGTGGCGCTCGCTCTGCGGCCATGCTGCGGACTGGATCGAGCTGGTTCGGCCGTGAGCCGGGAGGTCGTGACTGTCGCGGTCCCGGTTCTCAACGGCGGTGCGCTCTTCACCAGTTTGCTCGAGGCGATTTCGAGGCAGCGGATCGACGCGAAAGTAGAGTTGCTCGTCGCCGACTCCGGCTCGTCGGACGGGTCGCTCGAGGCGGCTCGCGAGCATGGAGCGCGCGTCATCGAGATCGAGCGCGGATCGTTCGGGCACGGTCGCACTCGCAACGCGCTCGTCGCAGGCGCGCGCGGCGCGCACGTCGCGCTGCTGACGCAGGACGCCGAGCCGGCCGGCGAGGACTGGCTCGAGCGCCTGCTGAGCGGCTTTGCCGTGAGCCCTGACGTGGCGCTCGTCTACGGCCCGTATCTCCCCCGCCCGGACGCCTCACCCCTCGTGCGGCATGAGCTAGGTCGCTGGTTCGGCTCGCTGACGGCGGGGGCCGAACGGCTCGAGCCGTGGGAGCGCGACATCCCGGCAGTCGAGCTGATGGGTCGTCGCGGCTTCTTCAGCGACGCGAACGCCTGCATCTCGCGCGCCGCCTGGGAGCAGGTTCGCTTCCGCGACATCCAATACGCCGAAGACCGTGCGATCGCCATCGACATGCTGCGCGCCGGCTACGCAAAGGTGTACGAGCCGCTCGCCGGCGTCCTGCACTCCCACTCGTATGGTTCGCGCGAGCGATTTCGGCGGGCTTTTGACGAGTCGCGTGGGTTGCGCGAGGTGTTCGACTGGCGCGAGCCGGTAGATCCGCGCTACCTGGCAGGGCAGCTGCGCGGCGAGTTGGGCTCGCTTCGGCGCGAGGGGGCCGGCGCAGCGACGCTCTTCGCGGCCGCTCGCGACCAGTCGGCAAGGCTCGCGGGGGCCGTGCTCGGCTCGCGCGCGGCCCGCCTACCGGGCTGGCTTCAAAGCCTGTGCTCGCTCGAGGGCCGCTCCGGCGCGCCGTCGGTACCTGCGCGACGATGAGCGGGCGCCGTAACGAGCATGGCGCCAAAGCCGCGCTCGACGGCACGCGCCGTGGACCGTTTGCAGGCCTTTTGCGACGCGCGAAACTGACCTGGCGCTACGAGGGTCCGCTGACCACAGCGCTGCGGATCGCCACGTTCCCGCTGCGAGCGACACCGGTGCGTGGCATGCTCGGCGAAGAGCGCCAGAGCGATCCCGACCTGCTCCGCGCGCGACGCTGGTACCGCCGGCACGCCGAGCCTGTGACCGTCGTGATCGCTAGCGGCGGCGATCGCCGTGCGCTGTCTCGGACGCTGCGCTCGATCCGTCGTACGACCCGCCGTGGGTTGGTACGCATCGAATTGGCCCCACCGGGCACAAGCCTGCAGCGAGCGTACGTCGCCGTCCCTCAGGCACTCGATGCTGTCCTACTCGACGCTGGGCTCGTCGTCGCTCGCGACTGGCTCGCGGTCCTCCAGTACGCCGCACGCGTCGGCGAACACGTCGCGATCACCGTGCCGCGCGTTCTCGCCGCCGATCAGCGCATCGAGTCCGCGGGCCTCGCGCGGAAGGCTGGCAGACTCGTCCGCCGCTACGAATCCATGCCCAAAGCCTACGGCCCGGCACTGATACCGCTGCCCGTTTCGGCAGCCGATCCGGCGTGCGTATACCTGCGCCGCGAGGCACTTCAAACGATCGGCCCCAACCGCGACATCACAGCCCTCTGCCACCAATGCTGGCAAGCCGGCTGGCAGGTCGTCTACGCACCGTCAGCCATGGCCCATCGCACACATCGACCCGCGCCACCAGCGCCAGCGCAGGAGCCGGCCCCCCAAAAGGAAGCCGCAGGCCCCGCGCGCAAGCCCACCACCAGGGAGCTCCCCCAGATCATTTACGTGACTGAGAGCACCGTTGTCGGTGGGGGCCATCGCGACGTCTTCGAGCACCTCAATCGCCTCGCCGCGCGCGGCCACAATGTCGCGCTGTACACGCTTGATTCGTCGCCTGACTGGTTCGAACTCCGCGTCCCGGTCCGCAGCTTCAGCGGCTACGACGAGCTCGTCGGAGAGCTCGAGCCGCTAGCGGCGATCAAGGTGGCGACGTGGTGGAACACGGCGGCGCCGGTCTGGCTCGCCGGCGTGCGCAACGGCATCCGTGCCTACCTCGTCCAGGACATCGAGACGAGCTACTACCCGCACCACGAGCGCGTGCGCGCCGCCGTTCTCGCCTCCTATCAGCACGAGTTCGCCTATGTGACGATCTCTGGTTGGAATCGCGATCGACTGGCTGACCTTGGGCTCAGCGCCGAGCTCGTCGCGCCGGGTGTCGACCTCGAGATGTTTAGGCCGCGGCCTGGTGTGCGCCGCCGCGAGGACTCGCTGCTTGCGCTCGGCCGGACGCTGCCGCTGAAGAACTTCCCGTTGACTCTGGCGGCGTGGCATGCGCTTGGCGCGCAGCGGCCGGAGCTGCGCCTGTTCGGGATCGAGCCGGAGCTCGCGAACGAGCCGGGTATCAGCTACGAGCGCGGTCCGAGTGACGATCGCGTCGCTGAGCTGTTCTGTGAGGCGAGCGTGTTCGTTCAGACCTCGACGCACGAGGGGTTCTGCCTGCCGGTGCTCGAGGCGATGGCGTGCGGTACGCCGGTTGTCTGTACTGACGCCGACGGGAACCGTGATTTCTGTGTGGACGGCGTGAACTGCCTGATGGTCGCGCCGCGTGCTGACGCTGTCGCCGGTGCGATTGCGAGCTTGCTCGCCGACGTCGAGCTACGCGAGCGCCTCGCGCAGGCCGGGCTCGAGACGGCCGCGCGCTATGCCTGGGAGTCACAGGTCGACGCACTCGAACGGTTCCT
>JBEKBL010000071.1:0-8358 GCA_050015415.1 Solirubrobacteraceae bacterium | reverse complement strand
GGCGTCTCGTGGCGCTGAGCGGCGGCGTCGACAGCACCGTCGCGGCGCTGCTCAGCGGTTCGCGCGCCGTGGGTGTGACGCTCGAGTTGTGGTCGGACCCGCAGACCGACGGCGAGCAGAGCTGCTGCTCGCCGCAGGCGGTGCGAAACGCACGTGATCTCGCGCATGGCCTCGGCCTGCCGCACATCTCACTCGACCTGCGCGCCGAATTTCGCGCCGGCGTCGTCGAGCCGTGGCTCGCCGGGCACGCCGCCGGCCTGACGCCGAACCCTTGCGCACGCTGTAATGGCGAGGTTCGGATTGACGCCATGCTCGAGTTGATGGCGCGGCTCGGCGCCGCCGAGCTCGTGACCGGCCACTACGCGCGCGTCCACGACGGTCTGCTGCGCGTCGCAGCCGATCCACACAAGGACCAGAGCTATTCGCTTGCCGCGCTCGATCCGGCCTCGCTCGCGCGGCTGCGCTTCCCGCTCGGCGAGCTGCGCAAGGATGAGGTACGGGAGCTTGCGCGCCGTCACAATCTGCCGGTTGCAGCCAAGCCGGACTCGCAGGACCTTTGCTTCCTTGCGGGCAGTGGACGCGAGGCGTTCC
Source organism: Solirubrobacteraceae bacterium (assembly GCA_050015415.1). Lineage (GTDB taxonomy): Bacteria > Actinomycetota > Thermoleophilia > Solirubrobacterales > Solirubrobacteraceae > Palsa-513. The sequence continues at coordinate 7,767 of JBEKBL010000071.1, read as the reverse complement.
TCGCGCGGCACGGCGGCCTCGCCGAGCGCGACGGCGAGCTGCTCGACGTGAGCGGCAGCTCGATCGGGCACCATCGCGGCGCCCACAACTACACGGTCGGCCAGCGTCGCGGCATCGGCCTCGGCGGCGGGACGCCGCTCTACGTGATTGCAACCGACGCGGACGAGAACACCGTCACCGTCGGACCGCGCGACGCGCTGGCCACCAAGAACGTGCCGCTGCGCGACACCGTTCTGCACCGGCCGCGGTTCGACCACGTTCGGCTCCGCTACCGCCAGCAACCGCTCCGCTGTTCGACGTTGCGAGATGACGTGCTCGAGCTGGACGAGCCGGCCTACGGAGTCGCTCCCGGTCAGCTCGCCTGCCTGATGGATGGCGAGCTGGTCGTCGGGCACGCAACCATCGCCTGACGCGCGTGCCGCAGCAGCGCGGGCGGCTGCGGGTCGAATCCCGAAGTAATCTGGACCTCGCATGCGGTCCATGACGACTGACGAGATACGCGAGCGCTACCTCGAGTTCTTCGCGGAGCGCGGGCACCTGCGCGTGCCGAGCTACTCGCTCGTGCCGTCGGACAACGATCCGTCGGCGCTGCTGACGGTTGCCGGCATGCATCCGCTGAAGCCGTTCTTCCTTGGCGTCGAGCGGCCGCCGGCGCCGCGCGTCACGAGCTGCCAGAAGGTGTTTCGCACGGTCGACCTCGACGTCGTCGGCACCACCGCACGCCACCTCACGTTCTTCGAGATGCTCGGAAACTTCTCGTTCGGTGACTACTTCAAGGAGCAGGCGATCGCCTACGCGTGGGAGCTCTCGCGCGACGGCTTCGGATTCCCCGCGGATCGCATCTGGATCACCGTCTTCGAGGGCGACGACGTGCTCGGACTGGGGCCCGACGACGAGGCGATCGCGGCCTGGGAGGCGGTCGGGGTGCCGCGCGAGCGGATCGTGCCGTGCAACCGCAAGGAGAATTTTTGGGAGGCGGGCCTGACCGGCCCGTGCGGACCGTGTTCTGAGCTCTACCTCGATCGCGGTCTCGAGTTCGGGACTGCCGGCGACCTGCCCGGGGGCGAGAACGAGCGCTTCCTCGAGTACTGGAACCTCGTGTTCATGACCTACAACCAGGAGCCACGCGACACGCTGACGCCGCTGCCGGCTCGCAACATCGACACCGGGCTCGGCCTCAACCGGATGGCGGTGATCCTGCAGGACGTCCCGTCGGTCTTCGAGACCGATCAGTTTCGCCCGCTCGTCGAGCTCGGGGAGCAGCTTTCGGGCAAGCCCTACGGCGCCGATGGCGCGAGCGATCGCTCGATGCGGATCCTCGCCGACCACGCGCGTGGGATGACGTTCCTGATCGCCGACGGCGTCGTGCCCTCGAACGAGGACCGTGGGTACGTGTTGCGCCGGGTGATGCGTCGCGCGATCCAGCACGGCCGGGCGCTCGGCCTCGAGCCCGGGTTCCTCGTCCGCTACGGAAAGCTGGTGCGCGAGCTGATGGGCGGCGCCTATCCAGAGCTCTACAGCCAGCGCGAGGCGATCGACACCTGGCTGTCGGCCGAGGAGGAGCACTTCGGTCACACGCTCGAGCAGGGGCTTGCGACGCTCGGCGAGCTGATCGAGCGGGCGCGCGATGACGGCGCAAGCGTCAGCGGCGAGGACGCGTTCCGGCTGCACGACACGTTCGGCTTCCCGTTCGAGCTGACGCGCGAGCTCGTCGCCGAGGCGGGCCTCGCGGTCGACGAGGCGGGCTTCGAGGAGCGGATGTCGGCCCAGCGCACGCGTAGCCGGACCGGCGGCGCAACCGGCGCGTCGGCCGCCGCCGTGGCCCGCGAGGACGCCGGGCGCTTTGCCAGCCAGGCCGGCTCGCAGACGCACTTCGTCGGCTACGAGACGACCGAGCAGGCGACCACGGTCGCTGCCGTCGAGGGCCATAACGGCGCCATGCTCGTCAAGCTCGCCGACTCGCCGTTCTATGCGCTCGGCGGCGGCCAGGTCTCGGACATCGGTTCGATCGAGTGCGAGGATGGTGACTGTCGGGCGCGCGTCGCTGATGTTGTGCGCCTCGGCGATGACCAGGCGCTGCTCGTCGTTCTGGAGCGGGGCGCGCTCCACGCCGGGGAGCGCGTGCTGGCGCGCGTCGAGCCCGGGACGCGGCACGCGACCGAGTGCAACCACACGGCGACCCACCTGCTGCACGCCGCGCTCCGCCGCCGGCTGGGGCCGCACGTCCGCCAGGCCGGCTCCTACGTCGGGCCCGACAAGCTGCGCTTCGACTTCAGCCACGGCCAGGCGCTGAGCGCCGAGGAGCTGCGCGACGTCGAGGACCAGGTCAACGCCTGGATTCTCGAGAACCATCCCGTGCGCGCGCTCACGACGACACTCGACGAGGCGCGCTCGCTTGGCGCGATGGCGCTGTTCGGCGAGAAGTACGGCGAGGTCGTCCGGATGGTCGAGGTCGGCGACGACGGTCTCTCGCGCGAGCTGTGCGGTGGCACCCACGTCCGCTCGACGGCCGAGATCGGCCTGCTACGGGTCATCAGCGAGACCTCGAGCGCTGCCAACGTGCGGCGGATCGAAGCGCTCACCGGCCCGGAGGCAGTGCAGCTCGTGCGCGAGCACGACCGCGAGCTTGACGCGATCGCCGCGCTGTTGCGGACGACCGCGGCCGAGGCGCTGTCGGTCGCCCGCGTCCGCGAGGAGCAGCGGCGCAAGCTGGAGGCAGCCTCACGGCGTGGCGGCACGGGCGAGGGCGGGGCACTTGACGCCGCGGCGATCGCGGGGCGGGCCGCGAACGTGGGGGACGTGCCACTTGTCAGCGCGGAGGTCGCGCTCGACGACGCGAAGGCCTTACCTGAGCTGGCCGACCGCGTGAAGGGCCAGCTCCAAGCCGATGGCGTGATCGTCCTGGCAACCCAGGTCGACGGCCGCGCCAACATCGTCGTCAGCGTCGCGCCGTCGATCGTCAAGCGCGGCGTGCGCGCCGGCGAGATCGCCAAAGCCGCAGCCGACGTCCTCGGCGGCGGCGGCGGCGGCCGCGACACCCTCGCCCAAGCCGGCGGCCCCAACACCAACAAAATCAGCCAAGCACTACAAGCCGCCACCGAAGCAGTCACAGCGGCACTAGACAAATCCTGAACGGCTGCGAAGTGGCACGCGCCACGATCCTAGACCGGCCTCGAACCCCACAACCGCATGCAGCCGCCGGCGGGTCATTTTCGTGCCCCGACGGGGCGCGAAAATGAGAGCCCTATCACTCGACTACGGCTCCGCCCGTTGCGGCGTTGCGATCAGCGACCCGACCGGCACGATCGTGACTCCGATCGAGCCGGTGCTGCGACCAGGCACGCGCGCCGGACTCGGTCGCCTGGCAGCGCTGGTAGCGGAGCGCGCCGTGGAGGTCGTCGTGGTCGGCCTGCCGATCTCGCTTGCCGGCGCCGACACGACCCAGACGACCGAGACGCGCGAGTTCGCCGAGCGGCTGCGAACACGGCTTGGGCGAGCGGTGGCGGTCGAGCTGCACGACGAGCGGCTGACCACGCGGCTCGCGCAGCGCGACCCCTCACAGGACGCCAGCGAGGACTCGCGGGCCGCGGCGCACCTGCTCGAGAGCTGGCTCGCGCTCCGGCGCGGCGGTTCCGGCGAGCGCTCCCGCTAAATTGGAGCGGTCGTGTCGGTCGTCTTCGAGAGAGCCGCGTGAGCCCGCTCCGGGGACGGACCGGGGGCGGTTCGCAGCCCCCGGATGAGCACGGGTCCCATCCAGCTGCCGGCGGCGACTGGGCGGAGGACCTCGACTGGGTTGATCCGAGAGCTGGACAGCAGGCGCGCCGGCCCGGCGGATTGCAGGCCGCCCTGGCGCGGCTGGCGGCGCGCAGGGGCCGAGGCAGGGCGGGCGGTCCGCGCAAGCGCTTCCTGATCCGCAGGCTCGTCGCCCTGGCGGTGCTCGCCTTCGTCGTCTTCGCGGCCTGGTTTTTGATCGAGCTCTTCCAACCGTTCCACGGCGGCGGCGGCGCGAGCGTGACGGTCAGCATCCCCCAGGGTGCCAGTGGCGGAACCGTGGGAACGCTGCTCAGCGATGACGGTGTCGTCTCGTCGAGCTTCTTCTTTGACCTGCGGTCGTCGCTGGCGGGGGACAGCGACAAGTTCCGCGCCGGCGTTTACACGCTGAAGCGTGGCATGAGCTACGGCGCCGCGCTGAGCGCGCTGACGCAGCAGTCCGGCAATAGCGCAGTGATCTCGCTGACGATCCCCGAAGGCGAGACGCGAGCACAGATCGCCGTGCTAGCGCGCAGGGCCGGCCTGCGCGGCAACTACCTGAAGGCCTCCACACCGGCCGCCGCACACTTCTCGCCGCAGGCCTACGGTGCCCACAAGGGCATCAAATCGCTCGAGGGTTTCCTCTTCCCGGCCACCTACTACCTCTACCGACACGGCTGGGTCAGCTCGCTCGTCGCGAAGCAGCTGGCCGCGTTCAAGTTGTACCTCGCGGAGGTGAACCTGCGCTACGCGCGGAGCAAGAACCTCACGCCTTACGACGTGATCACGATCGCCTCGATCATCGAGCGCGAGTCGCAGCTCGCATCGGACGGGTCGAAGGTCGCGGCTGTGATCTACAACCGCCTCGCCGAGGGAATCGAGCTGGGCCTCGACACGACACTGCTCTACTACCTGCACGATCCCAAGGGCGGGCTCACCGGGCACGACCTCACGCTCGAGACGCCTTACAACACGCGCAACCACTACGGCCTGCCACCGACGCCGATCGCGAACCCGGGTCTGGCGGCGCTCCTCGCCGCGGCGCGGCCGGCGCACGACAGCTACCTGTACTTCGTCGTCAAGCCGAACGCCTGCGGAGCGCTCGCGTTCTCCACCAACCAGACGACGTTCGACCAAGACGTCGCCAGCTACAACGCCGCGGTCAAGGTCGATCACGGGCGCCTTCCCGACCGCTGCCCGGCGGCGGCGAAAAAGAAGAAGTAGCGCCCCGTCGTGGGCTCCTCGCGCAGCGAGCCGGTGCCGGCTCACACGCCCGGCCGGCTCGGCGTGCTCGGCTGGCCCGTCCGGCACAGCCGCTCGCCCGCAATGCATCGTGCAGCGTTCGCAGAGCTCTCACTCGAGGGTTGGAGCTACCAGCTGCTGCCGGTGCCACCAGACCTGTTCGACGAGACGGTCAGGGCGCTGCACGCTGCCGGGTTCGTCGGCGCGAACGTGACCGTGCCACACAAGCAGGCGGCCCTCGCGCTCGCTGACAGCGCCGGCAGCGGGGCACGAGCGATCGGCGCGGCCAACACGCTCAGCTTCGCGCCCGACGGTCACATGCACGCAGAGAACACCGATGCCCCAGGGCTGATCGCTGCCTTGCCGCTCGATCCGAGCGGCAAACGGGCGGTCGTTCTCGGGGCCGGCGGAACAGCTCGTGCGGCAGCCTGGGCACTGCGCGAAGCGGGCGCGAGCGTCGCCGTCTGGAACCGCACGCCCGAGCGGGCGCGCGAACTGGCGGAAACACTCGGCGTGGAGGCCATCGCGAGCGTCAGGCCAGCGGACCTGCTCCTCAACTGCACAACAGTCGGACTTGAGTCCGACGCGAACAAACCTGAAGAAACGCTCCAGTTGTGGGGCATAGATACCGATCTACTGTCCACGTATGCATGCGTTGTCGACTACGTCTACGGCAGGCGAGAAACCAAGCTGCTCAGAAGCGCACGGAGGTTGGGCGTGATGACCGTTGACGGCCAGACCCTGCTTTGTGAGCAGGGCGCAATCAGCTTCGAGCTATGGACCGGGCGGCCGGCGCCGCGGGCTGTGATGGCGCGCGCGGTCGCGGAGGCGTAGGGATGGCTCGCCAGGCGACAGGTCCGCCGCTGGTCCGCGACGACACCGGGAAAGGCCGAGCTGAAGCTGCGGCCGCCGAGGCGCCTTCGCAGGCGGAGAAGCAGCCGCAGGGGGCGCAGCCGGCAGTCGATCCGACGAGCGAGAAGACGGTCGAGCTCGACTCCGCAAGTCTGGCCGGGGTCATGGCGCCGACTCGCCGCGGCGGCGGCCAGCGCTTCCTGACCGACGTCATCGTCGAGCTTGGGCTGGCCAGCCGCGAGCAGGTCGACGCGGCGATCGAGGTGGGGCGCCGCACCGGCGACCTGCCGGAGGAGGTGCTGCTGCAGCAGGGCTCGCTCACACCGGACGGCCTCGCGCAGGCGCTCGCCGAGCGCTACGGCCTCGACTACGTCGACCTGAGCGCGTTCAAGATCGACATGGCGGCGGCAAACCTCGTTTCGAGCCAGGTCGCCAAGCGCTACGACGCACTGCCGATCGCCTTCCTCGACGAGCGAACGCTGCTCGTCGCGATGTCGGACCCGGCGAACGTGCTGGCGATCGATGACATCGCGATCCTCACCGGATTCGAGATCCGCGCGGCGGTGGCGACGACCTTCGACGTCATCGATGCGATCTCGCGCCTGACCCGCCTCGGTGACTCGGTCGAGGCCGCGGTCGAAGAGGTTGACAGTCGAGCAGACGAGATCCTCGAACTGCACGAGTCGGCCGACGACGCGCCGGTCGTGAAGCTCGTCCACCAACTCGTCGCGCAGGCCGTCGAGGCAGGGGCGTCCGACCTCCACATCATGCCCGGCGACGACGCACTGCGCGTGCGCTTCCGGATCGACGGCGTGCTGCGTGACGTGACGAGCGTGCCGCGGCGCATGGCGCCCGGCGTGATCTCGCGGATCAAGATCATGGCCGAGCTCGACATTTCTGAGCGGCGTGTGCCGCAGGACGGTCGCGTTGGTCTGACCGTCGACGGGCACCACGTCGATCTCCGCGTCGTGAGCGTCCCCACGGTCCGCGGTGAGGGCGTCGTGATGCGAATCCTCGACAAGGACGCTGTCGCGCTCGACCTCGCCCAGCTCGGGATGCAACCCAATGAGCTCGCGCGCTTCGCGCGGGCATACGGGCAGGCCTACGGCGCGGTGCTGGTGACGGGACCGACCGGATCGGGCAAATCAACCACGCTCTACGCGGCGCTCAACGAGGTCAACTCGGCGGAGAAGAACATCATCACGATCGAGGATCCCGTCGAGTACGAGATCGACGGGATCACCCAGATCCAGGTCAACCCGAAGGCCGGCCTGCTGTTCGAGACCGGCCTGCGGGCGATCGTGCGCGCCGACCCCGACATCATCATGGTCGGCGAGATCCGCGACCGCGAGACCGCCAAGATCGCGGTCGAGGCGGCGCTCACCGGACACCTCGTCCTCTCGACGCTCCACACCAACGACGCGGCGACCTCGATCACGCGTCTGATCGAGATGGGCGTGGAGCCGTTCCTCGTCGCGTCCTCGATCGACTGCGTCGTCGCCCAGCGGCTCGTGCGCACGCTCTGCCAGCAGTGCAAGCGTCGCGTAATGCTGCCGATGGCGACGCTGCGCGAGTACGGCTACAACGCCGCCTTCGACGTCGAGGGCTACGAGCCGGTCGGATGCAAGCACTGCGGCGGCACGGGGTACCGTGGACGGACCGGCATCTACGAGGTGATGAGTGTCACCCCAGAGATCCGCAGCCTGGCACTCGAGCGTCGGTCGGCGTCCGAGGTGCTCGAGCTCGCGGTCTCACAGGGGATGCGGCGCCTGCGCGACGATGGGCTCGAGAAGGTCCAGCAGGGGCGCACCTCGTTGAGTGAGGTTGCGCGGGTCGTGAACAGCGGCCTCCAGACCGACGGCTAGCGCCGGCCCGCAACTACGCTCGCGGGCGTTTCAGCCGTCGGCGTCTCCTGCCGATACC
>JBEKBL010000070.1:0-8360 GCA_050015415.1 Solirubrobacteraceae bacterium | reverse complement strand
CGGCAAGCAGACTGTCGCTAAGCGCCGAGTGAACGTCCACGATCGTAGGGCTCTGAGTCATTCGATCCTTTTCAGGCGGAGCAGACCACGCGCGACTCCGCGCTCGCCCAGCGCGTCCGGCCAGCAGCGCAGCACCTCACAATAGAGCGTGTCTGCGCAGTGTCACCGCGCAGCGCCGTCTGATCGCGCGACCGCCGAGCGGTGCGCGTCGCTGCTTGTGGGTTCGAATCCCCGGACTATTCGACGGTCGTCGGCGCTGGCACGACCGAGATCTTCGGGCGGCCCGCGGTATCGTGCAGCTGCGCCGCGGGTAGGCCCCCGCTTGGAATTCAGACAGTAACCCGCGGAACCCCACAACAACCGAACGAGGGAACAAACATGGCTCTCCAGCTTGGCGACACGGCACCGGACTTCGAGGCCGAAACCACCGAAGGCAAGATCCATTTCCACGAGTGGATCGGCGACTCGTGGGCGGTGCTGTTCTCCCATCCGAAGAATTTCACGCCGGTCTGCACGACCGAGCTGGGCTACCTGGCCTCGATCAAGCCGGAGTTCGATCGCCGCGGCGTCAAGATCATCGGCCTGTCGGTCGATCCGGTCGAGAAGCACGACGGTTGGTTTGCCGACATCGCCGAGACACAGGGAACGGCACCCAACTATCCGCTGATCGGTGACGCCGACTTCAACGTCTCGAAGCTCTACGGCATGCTTCCCGCCGCGACCGAAGGGGATCCGAGTGGACGCACCGCCGCCGATAACCAAACGGTTCGTAACGTCTTCGTGATCGGCCCGGATAAGAAGGTCAAGCTGATCCTCGTCTACCCGATGACGACCGGCCGCAACTTCGACGAGGTCCTGCGGGTGATCGACTCGCTCCAGCTCACCGCGACGCACAAGGTCGCCACGCCTGTCAACTGGCAGCAGGGTGACGACGTGATCATCGCCGGATCGGTCTCAGACGAGGCGGCGAAGGAGACCTACCCCGACGGCTGGAAGTCCCCCAAGCCCTACATCCGGATCGTGCCGCAGCCGCAGTAGGCACCCGGATGGCGGATGCCATGCCGCCAGCGATTGCGACTACAGCCGGCACAGACGCTCAGCCGACGATCCACGTTGCTGCCAGAAGGCGGCTCGACCGGCGGCTGGCTACCCGTACTGCCCGGTCGTGATCGCAGACGCAGGGGCTCCGCGCAGACTCGGCCGGCGGAGCGCCAACAGCCCGAGCAGGGCGACGAGCACGCAGGTCACCGCGCCGACGCCGAGCCCGGCGCGGGCGCCGGCCTCGGCCATGACCCAGCCGATGATCGGCCCGCCGATCGGGGTCGAGCCCTGGAAGGCGACGAACCACAGCGACATCACGCGTCCGCGCATCATTGGGTCGGCGCCGAGCTGGAGCGTCGAGTTACCGGTCGACATGAATGCCACGCCACCCCAGCCGACGAGCGTCAAGGCCACGAGCTCGAGCGGCAGGCTCGGGGCGAGCGCGGCGAGTGCGAACGCGACGCCGAACGCGCCGGCGGCGATAACCAACGGCCTCACCCCGGTCTTGCCCCGCCATGCGACAACGAGGCCTCCTGCGACGGCTCCGACGCCCATCGCCGCGGTCATCAGGCCAAAGCCGCCGGCGCCGACGTGCAGGCCGCTACGCGCCATCACCGGGAGCGATACCTGGAACTCGTAGGCGAGACATCCGACGAGCCCCATCATCAGCAGCGGGATGCCAAGCGAGGGCGTGCGCGCGACGTAGCGGAAGCCCTCGCGCAACTGGCCGGCGGCGCGCACGGTCGGCGGGCTCGGATGCAGCGCCGAGCGGTCGAGGGTCAGCAGCGAGGCGACGACGGCGACGAAGCTTGCGGCGTTGAGCAGGAAGCACACGCCAACACCGACGGTTGCGATCAGCAGCCCGCCGATCGCCGGGCCAACGGTCCGCGCGGTGTTCACCATGACCGAGTTGAGGCTGACGGCGTTGCGGAGGTTCTCGGCGCCGACCATCTCGCTCATGAACGACTGGCGCGCGGGATTCTCGAACGCGTTGTTGAGTCCGAGCAGCGCGGCGAGCGCGCAGATCTCCCAGAGGGTGACCACGCCGGTGACGGTGAGCAGCCCCAACACGAGCGCCTGCGCGCCCATCGCGGTCTGCAGCGCCACCATCAGCCGGCGCTTGTCGACGCGATCGGCGATCACGCCGCCGTAGGGAGCGAGCAGCAGGACCGGCAGCGTCTGCAGGGCGACGACAAACCCGAGCGCGGTGCTCGAGTCGGTCAGCGTCAGCACGAGCCAGGACTGCGCGGTCATCTGCATCCAGGTTCCGGTCAGCGATACCGCCTGCCCGGAGATGTAGCGGCGGTAGTTCGGGACCGCGAGCGCTTGGAAGGTGACGCGCGTGGCGCGAAGGAAGCGAGCGCTCAACGGCCGCGCTCACCAACCCGCGCGGCGAGGACCTCGAGCGCAGGGATCGCGCGGAGCAGGGCCTCGCGCTCCGTCTCTTCCAGCTCGTGCACGTACTCGCTCAAAACGCGAGCCCGCTCGAGGTGCACGCGTCGACGCAACCGTCGTCCCGCCGGCGTGGCAGCAACGGTCGCCGCGCGGCGGTCCTCCGGTCGCGCCTCGCGACGGATCAATCCGAACGCGCAGAGCTGAGCCGTAATGCGCGAGACCATCGTCGGGTTCATCGCCTCGACCTCCGCCAGCTCGGAGAGGCCAAGCGGGCCGCGTCGCACGACCGCGAACAGCACCGACGTCTGCGACGGCGTCAAGCCGCCGCTCGCGACCGTCGTTCGCAGACGACGCGAAAGCTTGCCGATCGCCGCCCGCAAGCGATCGGCCGCTTCCGCATCGAACTCCTCGACGCCGCCCATCGTCGCGGCCTCGGATGCCGAAGGCAGATTCATCGCTCGAACAACGTCTCCAATCAAAAGTCGTTTGCTTGCCGACAAGCATCTTATTAGATCCGCCACCTCTGCCGGGCGCGCGCGATCAATGCGTCGGCCTGAAGGCCCGCCGCTTGGGACTGGAGGACGCTGCGCTCAGCCGGTGTTTCGAAGCCCGCTGGCGATTCCGTTGATCGTCAGCAGGCTGACCCTGCCGAGCGCGTCGTGGTCCTCCTCGCTGCGACCACGGAGGCTTGCGAGCAGGGCGATCTGGACGAACGACAGCGGGTCAACGAACGGGTTGCGGCGATCGATCGACGCCTGGAGCACCGGCTCCGAATCGAGCAGCCTGGAGTTGCCGCGGATCAACAGCAGCTCGGTCTGGGCGCGGGCGAGCTCCGCGACGAGCGCTCCCCAGATGCGATCTCGCTGTTCAGCGTCGTCCCACAGCTGGATGTAGCGGCTGGCGATCCCGAGGTCGGCCTTCGCGAGCGCCATCTCGGCGTTCGCGAGCAGGGTGGCGAAGAACGGCCACTCAGCCGTCATCTCGCGCAGCAGCTCGAGGCCGTGACGCTGACGCGCCCCCGCGAGCGCGGCGCCGAGCCCGAGCCACGCCGGCAAGACGATCCGGGACTGCGTCCAGGCGAAGACCCACGGGATCGCGCGGAGGTCGTCGATCCCGTCGTGCGCCCCACGCCGCGCCGGACGCGACCCGAGACGGAGCCGCGAGATCTCATCGAGCGGAGTGACAGCATCAAAGAAGCGCACGAACTCCGGGTCTTCATGCACGAGCGCGCGGTAGTCGCGCTCGGAGGTATCCCCCATGTCCTGCAGGACCCGCTCGAACACCTCGTGGCGAGCGGCGCGGTCGGGCGCACCCGTGGTGAGGGTTGCGCTCGCTGCGAGCTCGAGCTCGCGGTGGGCGATCTCAGCGACCGAGTACTTCGCCGTCAAAACCTCGCCCTGCTCGGTCATCTTCAGTCGGGCGTTGACGGTGCCCGGGGGCAGCGCGAGGATCGCACTGTTCGTCGGGCCACCTCCGCGGCCGATGGCACCGCCCCGCCCGTGGAAGAAGACCCAGCTGACACCGTGACCGCGAAGCACCGCTGCGATCTGAGTCTGCGCGCGATACGCAGCCCACGCCGAGGCGACATAGCCGACGTCCTTGTTCGAGTCCGAGTAGCCGATCATCACCTCCTGCTCGTCGCCGACCGCGCTGAGCGCGGCGCGGTACACGTCTTCTTCCAGCAGGGTGTTCATCGTCGTGGGTGCGCCGGCGAGCGTCGCGCCAGCCTCGAACAGCGGCACGATGCGAAGCCATGCGCCCACGCCGCCGGCGTGGGAAAGACCCGCCTCCTTCATCAAGAGCAGCGCCTCGAGAAGATCGGCGGGGCCCTCAGTGCCCGAGACCACGTAGGACTGAACGGCGCCGCGATGGGGTCCCGAGAGCGCCTCCCGCAGCATCCGGAATGTCTCGATCGTCTCCCGTGAGGTCTCGGAGAAGCCGCCGATGTCAGCTGGGATCAACGGACGGTGGTCCGCGATGTGCGCCACGAGCAGCTCACATCGAGCGTGCTCATCGAGCCCCTCGTAGTCCTCGCAGATACCAAGCGTTGCGTATATCTCGCTGAGCGCGTTTCGGTGTACGCGAGCGTGCTGGCGGATGTCGAGCCGCGCGAAGTGGAAGCCGAACACCTCGACCTGGCGAATCACGTCGTGCAGGTCGCCGGCGGCAGTGAATTCGCCGGCCCCGCCGATCAGCGATCGCTGCACGAGCCGTAGCTCCGCGAGCAGCTCTGCGGGCTCGGCGTAGCCGCCCGGAGCGCGCTGGGCCGTTGCGCGAACCCGCTCGCGCACGAACGTCAGCGTGCGACGGTACGGCTCCTCGGGGTTGAGCGCAGCGAGCTGGAGGGCCAGCTCGGGAAAATCTTCGGTGCCCCGGCGCAGGATCCGGTCGAGGCCGACCACCGGACCACAGACCCGCTCGGAGAGCGAGAGGCGCCCCGCCAGCAGCTCGATGCGCGCTTCGAGGAAGCGCAGGCACTGCTCGCGCATCAACTCGAGCGCCTGCACTGTTGTCCCCGAGGTGACGAACGGATTGCCGTCTCGGTCGCCACCGATCCAGGAGCCGAACGTCAAAAGCGGCGGCACATCGAAGCGTTCGCCGGGGTAGAACTCGGCGAGCGCGCGCTCGAGGTCGCGGTAGATGCGCGGCACCGTCTCGGCAAGCGTCGAGACAAAATGGACGAGACCACCCCTGACCTCATCGAGGACGGTCAGCGAGATCGCTCGGAGCTCATCGGAACCCCAGAGCTCCTGTACCGTGGCGAGCAGGCGGGCGCGCGCGGCGTCGACGTCACTTTCGCCGTGGCGGTCGAGTTCACGCAAGATGCCAAACAGGCGCGCGAGCTTTTCGATTGTCGTCCGCCGGCGGGCCTCGGTCGGGTGCGCAGTCATCACGAGGCGCAGCTCGGCGCGAGTAAGCAGGGCTTGGAGTTCGGCGGCTGTGGTGCCGCGCTCGGCGAGCTCCGCGATCGCGCGGCGCATCGACCCGGCCCGCGGCGCCGGCGCTTCGCGTTCCTCACGCCGGCGGATGCGACGCACGCGGTCGTTGTCCTCGGCGAGGTTGACGAGCTGAAACCAGCGCGTGAGCGAGCGGACCAGCACCTCCGTCTGGCCGAGGTCGATACCGGCGACCAGCGCCGTCAGGCGGTCGGCCGCGTCCTCGTCACCGGCGCGAGCGGCCTGGCCGAGCGCGACAGCCTCGTCGAGCAGGTGGACAGCTGGAGGACCGTCGCTGGCGCGCACGACCGCGTGCAGCACCTCGGCGAGCAGTGCCTCGTCGGCGGCGAAGTCGCGCGGCCCCGTGGCCGTTGGGATTTTGCTCGCGCCGCTCACGCGCGGAATCGTCACATTTCGCCGCACTGCATGTCGCGTGCCGGTGAGCGGCGAGGCGAGGGTCGCCGGTGCGGGCGCGATCGCCTACACTGCTGCCGCCGTGACTGCCACGCGCAAAGAGCACACCGACCGCCGCGGCGAGGAGCTCTCGATGACGCGGGCGGCTCTGACCTACGCTGAGCACAGCCACGAGGGTCAGCGGCGGCGCTGCGATGGCGCGCCGTTCATCCAGCACCCGCTCGAGGTCGCAGACCTGCTCCGGAGCGCCGGTGCAGACGACGAGCTGATCGCCGCGGGCTTGCTACACGACGTGATCGAGAAGTGCGCGGTGACGCGGGAAGCGCTGAACGAGCGGTTCGGCACGCGCGTCACCTACCTCGTCAACGCCGTCAGCGAGAACCCGCTGATCGATGGTTACGGGACACGAAAAAGAGCCCTCCGCGAACAGGTCGCGCGTTCCGGTTCAGACGCGCTGACTCTGTTCGCCGCCGACAAGGTCGCGAAGGCGCGCGAGCTGCAGATTCCGGGCGCCAAGGCTCCGGCGCGCCGCGTCGCACACTACCGGCAGAGCCTCGAGCTGCTGCAGGGGCTGCTTCCCAACCATCCGCTGACGCGCCAACTGGGAACCGAGCTCGCGCGCGTACCCGCCCGTCAGGCGCACGCGGCCCTGCCCTGAGCCGCTGCCGCTAGCCGACTGTGCGCACCGCCATCCGGATCGTCGCGGCCAGCTTCGCGAGCGTGACCGGCGCACGGAGGACTCTGATGAAGGGCGGCGCGAAGACGTCGGCGGCCGAACGGACAATGAATACGGGATAGGCACTGAAGTCGCCGATCAAAGCCACGCTCGCCGCCTTCTCGATCATCACCGGCCACAACGGCCGGCGCAGCGACGAGTTCCAAAGCCGGAGGTTGAGTCCAAGCGCTCCCGCTAATGTGCCCGGCGAGTCGAGCGGGCCATTGCTCAGTGGGGTGCTGCGGATGTAGGCGAGCTGCGTGTAATCCCAACCCAAACCCTGGTCGCCCGCGGCGAAGGCGCCGACCGCAAGCTCCTCCGAGAGCGGGCTTTCGACGATCGGCTCGAGCTCGAGGTTGACCATACCCGAGCGGACGAAGCGCTTGATCAGCGACGCCACCACCGTGCCCGCCGCGACTGCGCAGGGCGGGGAAATCAGATCGGCGTACTCGAACACCGTGACCGGCGCGGAGCCGTTGCCGAGCACGAGTCCCTGCTGGGGAATCCCTTGAAGCTCGCCGCGAACGGCCGCGACCGCGGACGCGAGCGACGGCGGGCCGGACTGCCGCGCAACGTGACGGGTCGCAAGCGAGGATCGGCCCGCCGCCCCGGGCGCCATCGCCGTCAGCGCCAGCGCGCAGCACAGACTCGCCACGGACAGCTGCAGCTTCAACTCAGCCTCTCCCGAAAGCGCTCGGCGTCGTGGTGAGCGGCAACGGCCGCAACCTCGTGGGCTGCGTGCGTCGTTGCGGGGGTTCTCGCCGCGCTAGCCGTCGACCATTCGATCACCCCGAGCGATCGAACCAGCCAAAGCTGAGCGCCGGCTTAAGACCCGGCCCGGGCGCGGCCGCGCTGGCCGCGCCCCGAAGGATGCTGCTACTCGTCGGTCCCGCTGTCGCTGGCTGCCTCGCCCGACAGGCGCGCCTGCAATTCCTTGATGTGATCGACGCCGGCGGTGAGCTCGCCGTGTGAGATCTCGCTGCGGTCAACGAGCCCGAAAGCCGTCTTGCCAAGATCGGTGTAGGCCTGTCCGAGCTCACGCTTCGTCTGTACTTCCTGCGCGGTCTCACGGGCCTTGTTGCCGGCCTGCTCGGCGCCTGCCTTGAGTTTGTCAACGAATCCCATCATTGCCTCTTTCGTGGGGGGTTGCTTCGAACCTAGAGCTTAGTCACCTCTCTCAAACTGCTTCGTAGGCGTCGTCGGCGCAGCGTTCGCACGCCCCGCGAAGGATGACCTCGTGTTCGGCAACCGCCAATGGCACGCGCGTACTGACCCGCACCAGCTCGCGCTCGAGCGCCTCGTCGGCGAACGGCGTCAGCGTGCCGCAGCGATCACACACCAGATGGTGGTGGTGGTGCTTGCCGCCGCGCGTAGCCTCGAAGCGCCACGTCGCCTGGCCGACCTCGAGCTTCGTGACGAGGCTGAGCGCTTCGAGCTCGGCGAGGATGCGATAGATGCTGGCACGCGAGACCGTGCGCGTGGCCTGCGATAGGTGGCGGAGCGCTTCTTCGATCTCGATCGCTGAACGTGCACAGGCCTGCGTGTCGAGGAGCTCGAGCAGTGCATGGCGGGCGCCGCCACGACGGTAGCCGGCATCGTGGAGTGCGCGACTCGCGCGGTCATACCACTCGCTGTGCTTGCTCTCGACCATCAGGCGTTCAAGTGTAATTCGGCCCTACGCGCGGACCGCTTGGGGATCGCCTGCCGGCGTGCCGTGTCCAGGCTGCCCACAGGCGCCCGACGGTGTAGGACGCGGCGCTGACGGTCCCAACGAAGAATCCGACCGGATAGTTGGTCTGGTAGGAGAGCGCGATCGCGGCCCAAACGATCGCGAGGGCGATGGCGACCGATAGTCCGAG
>JBEKBL010000069.1:0-8600 GCA_050015415.1 Solirubrobacteraceae bacterium | reverse complement strand
GGCCCGAGCTCGGGCGCTGGTTCGCGGAGTTGCACTCCGGCGAGGGCGTCGAGCTGATACTCGGCGAGGTGGTGAGCGCGATCAGCGGGCAAGACCGGATCGAGTCGCTGACGCTGAGCGATGGGCGCAGCGTCGCCTGCGACCACGTGCTGGTGGGCGTCGGCGTGGTGCCGGACGTCGGCTGGCTGGAGGCCGCCGGTGTGCCGGCCGGCGGCGTGCCGACCGACGCATCCGGGCGCAGCGAACTACCCGACGTATTCGCTGCCGGCGACGCAGCGGCGGTCTACGACCCGTTCCTTGCGCGGCACGTCGTCAGTGGCCATTGGGAAGCCTCCTCGCGGCAGGGAATACAGGTCGCCGGCGCCCTGCTCGGGCGAGAGCCCGCGCCGGCGCCGCTACCGAGCTTCTGGAGCGACCAGTACGGCACGCGGATCCAATACCTCGGGCACGCGGAGCTAGCCGATGACGTGACGATCGAGGGCGACACGACGGCGCGCGACTTCGTTGCGCACTACACGCTGGCGGGTGAGCTCATCGCCGCGCTCGTTGTCGGACGGCCTCGAGCCGTGGGCGAGCTGCGTCAGCGCCTCAACCACCTGCGCGAAGCGGCGTCCGTATGAACATGGTTGCGCTGATCGACCCGAGTGCTTGCTCGGCGCACGGTGATTGCGAGGACATCGCGCCAGAAATCTTCCGACTCGAGGACGTCGCAACGGTCGTCGGCACCGGCCCGGACGAGCTGACGCTGGCCGCCGCGCAGGCGTGTCCGTCTATCGCGATCCGGCTCGTGGACCGCGACAGCGGGCGCCAGGTCTACCCGTAGCGCCGCGACGTCTGGCCCGACCAACAACGCCGGCACGCGTCCGTCGAGGGAGGACAATGGCGGGAGCGATGCGCACGCAACTTCTCTCCCGGCTGCGGCTACGCGATCGGCCCCCGCCGTACCCGCTCGGTCTCGCGGTGGCCGCCGGCGGGACGGCGCTCGAGACGCTCGCGATCTACCCCCTCGGTCATCTGGCGCCGACGGTGTCGCTGGCCGTCGTCTACGCGCTGACCGTGGTTGTCACGGCCGTCTACTGGGGCACGGTGCCCGGCCTGCTCACGGCGTTGGCTGGCGCGCTGGCGTTCAACTACTTCCACCTGCCGCCGGTTGGCCGCTTCACGCTCGACGACGCGCGCACCTGGGTGGCCTTCGCGAGTCTTGCGGTGGTGGCCCTGATGGCCGGACTCCTCGGAAGCCTCGCGCGCGACCGCGCGCTCGACGCGGAGCAGCGTCGCCGCGAGGCTGACCTCGCCAGCGAGCTGGCGCGGGTTCTGCTCGGCGGTGCGCGCCTCGACGTCGCGCTCGCGCAGGCCGCGCAGCGGCTCGCGGTCGCGATCGGGGTCAGCTCGGCCGCGATCGAACTGGGGGATGCTGCCGGCGACGAGCGTCGCGTTGCGTTCGCGTTGCGCGACCGGGATTCGAGGATCGGCACGCTGGTGTTGCCGGCGACCCTTGGAGCGTCGGAACGCGCACGCATTACCGCACGGGTCGTGCCGACGTTGGAGTCGATGCTGGCTGCGTCACTGCACCGCGCCGAGCTCCAGGCCGAAGTCGTCGAGACGGCGCTACTGCGCCGCAGCGACGAGACGAAGACAGCGGTCCTCCGCTCGGTGTCGCACGATCTGCGAACGCCGTTGACGGCGATCCTGACGGCCGCGACGGAGCTCGATCCACACAGCTCCGGGCGCAGCGAGGCGGAGGAGGCGCGTGCCGTCGTGCTCGAGGCGGCGACGCGCCTTTCGCGGCTCGTCGAGAAGCTGCTCGATCTCTCGCGGCTCCAAGCCGGGAACCTCGAACAGCGAAGTGCGCCGTATTCGCTCGAGGATGTGCTGCTCGAGGCCGTCGCCAACGTGGAGAGCGACGGGGCCGGCTCAGCTTTCCGGCTGGCGGTGGATGAAGACCTGCCGCACCTATCGGGCGACCCGGGCCAGCTCGAGCGCGCCTTCGCCAACCTGCTCGAGAATGCGGCGCGCTACTCGGCCGGCAAGCCGGTATCGGTGCGCGCGCACGCCGCCGGCGACCGCGTCCGCGTCCGGATCGTCGACCAGGGACCGGGTATCCGGGCGAGCGAGATGGACCGCATATTCCTGCCTTTCTACCGCTCGCCGACAGCCGGACCTGGCCACCAGGGTTCAGGACTCGGGCTCGCGATCGCACGCGGGTTCGTCGAGCTCGGCGGCGGTCGGATCACCGTCGAGTCGCTGCCCGGGCAGGGAACGACCTTCATCGTCGAGCTACCGCTCGCCGCCGGGAAGCCTCCGACGCCGCCGGCGCGTGGGCGGCGCGACGTGCGCGTCGCGGGCTGATGGCCGGCGAGCGCATCCTGGTCTGCGACGACGACCCGCAGATCCTGCGCGCCCTGCGGCTCGTGCTGCGCGGCGCCGGCTATGAGGTGCTTGCCACCGCCACCGCGGAAGAGGCTCTCGACCGGGCTGCGATCGCCGGGCCGCACGCTGCGATAGTCGACCTGATGCTGCCGGACCGTCCGGGAATCGAGGTCTGCCGTGAGCTGCGGGCATGGAGCGAGCTGCCGATCATCGTTCTTTCCGCGGTTGATGAGGAGGAGACGAAGATCGCGGCTCTGCAGAGCGGTGCGGACGACTACGTTACGAAGCCATTCGCTCCCGGCGAGCTCGTAGCTCGCCTCCAGGCCGTGCTGAGGCGCGCCGGGCGCGCCGAGATCGAGCCGAAGATCGAGGTCGACGGTTTGGTCGTCGACATCGCGGCCCATGAGGTCTCACTCGACGGCGAGGAGATCCACCTGACACCGCTCGAGTTCGCGCTGCTCCGCGCTCTCGCCACGAATCGCGGGCTGCTGATGACCCATCGCAAGTTGCTGACCGAGGTCTGGGGGCCCGAATACGCCGACGCCAGTCCGCTTCTGCGGACGCACATCGCGAACCTGCGCCGCAAGCTTACGGGCGGCGACGAGCAACGCCGGTTCATCCGCACGGACTCCGGCGTCGGCTACCGATTCAGCGCGTGACTGCGCCGGCGGGCCCGGCGCATTCGCCCGTGACGCGGGGTGAAGCCGATCCGCCCGCCGGAGCGAATCACGATTATCTCGCCGTCGACGTGTTCGAGTATCCAGCCGATGTCGTCGGGGTGAAAGCCAGCTTCGGTCCCGTCCACCGCGGCAACGACCATCGTGTCGAAATGCTCGTGCCCGACGAGCTCCATCAGGGCGTGTCGCAGCGTGCGACCGCGCTCGATCCGCGAGTCGACGGGCACGCCCGCCAGCATCGCGCGCTGCTCGACGACCTCGAGCAGTGGCAGGCCGGACTCGCACTCGCGTGGCAAGGCCGTATCGAGCGGGAGGTGTAGCGGTACGCGCGCGAGAAACGCCGGCACGAGCGTGGCGTCCTCGTTGCGTGCGATCCGCAGCGCCGCATCGAGACCGCGTTGCGAGAGCCCCTGGGCGACGAAGGGAAAGACGATCCGCGACGACGATGGCGTCAAAAGGCGCGGGCGGCGCGATCGCAGCTCGCGTGCCGCGATCGCCACGAGCACGGCTACGAGGATGACCGCGAGGATGATTGACGCTGTGTTCATGGGCCTGTCGCTGGCAACTGGGTTCGGTCGGCGATGATCCGCAGGTCGACGCCCGGCAGTTCGCGCAACAACTCGTAGGGTAGCGCCGGCTTGGACAGTCGCTGCAGGGGTCCCCGCGGGTTGGGCCGGCCCATCAGGATGTAGGTCGTGCCGCGATCACGCGCGACGCGGGCCGCGACGTCGGCGATGCTGTCGCCCTCCTCGACGATCAGGTGGGCACCGAGGACCGAGGCGAGGCGGCGCATCGCAGACAGCTCCGGTTGCTGCTCGAGCGCGATCAGGGTCCCCGGCTTTGCGACGTGCAGCAGGTCGAGCTCGGCGCTGAGGCGCTGGGAGGAGCGGTAGGCGCGGCGGACGATGCGCTGCGAGGTTGGCGAGAGCTTGATCAGCGCGAGCAGGCGCTCGCCCACGGCCTGCGGCGCCGCGGTGTAGGTCAGCCGCTCCTCCCGCGACGGGCCGGCCGGCATCAGGCGTTTGGCCTCCACCTCCTCGGCGACCTGGCGCAAAGCGACCTCGCGCAGCGCGGCGAGGTTCTCGGCCTTGAAAAAGTTGTTCAGCGCCGCTTCGATGCGATCCGGCCGGTAGATCTTGCCCGCCTTGAGGCGCTCGATCAATGCGCGCGGCGTGAGGTCGATCAGCACGACCTCGTCGGCGGAGTTGAGGACGGCGTCCGGGATCGTCTCGCGTACGCGGGTGTTCGTCAGATCGGCGACCTGGTCGTTGAGGCTCTCTAGGTGCTGGACGTTGACGGTCGAAAACACGTCGATTCCTGCGCCAAGGACGTCTTCGACGTCCTGCCAGCGCTTCGGATGCTCGACGCCGACGGCGTTGGTGTGAGCAAGCTCATCGATCAGGCAGAGCTCCGGTGCCCGTGCCAGGAGCGCCGGCAGATCCATCTCCTCGACCGTCGTTTCACGATAGGGGACGCGCCGCCGTGGCACCTGCTCGAGCAGGCGAGCCTCGGCGTCCGTCTCCGCACGACCGTGCGACTCGAGGTAGCCGATCACGACGTCGCGGCCTCGATCGGCCTCGGCCTGGCCCTCCTGCAACATCCGGTAGGTCTTGCCGACACCAGCGGCCATGCCCAGGAAAACGCGGTGCGACCCTCGTCGCGGCGGCTCGGTCAACGTGGCCTCGCTCGGGCTCTAGGCGCTGGAGTCCGCACCGTGCGCTCCGGCCCGGCGAAGCGCACGTCCAGGCGAAATGCGCAGGCAGCTCGGCCCCTCGCGGCGGTCGCTAGCCGCCGAGAAGGTTGTGCACGATGAGGTCGATTGCCTTGATTCCGATGAACGGGGCGATGATTCCGCCGAGGCCATAGATCAGGAGATTACGCCTCAGCAGCGCACTCGCGCCGATCGGGCGGTAGCGAACGCCGCGTAGCGACAGCGGAATCAGGAGCGGGATGACGAGCGCGTTGAAGATGATCGCCGAGAGGATCGCCGACTCAGGCGTACCGAGGTTCATGATGTTGAGGACCCAGAGCGGGCTCTTGCCACCGCGGGTCGTGGCGTAGGTGGTGATGAAGATCGCCGGCAGGATCGCGAAGTACTTTGCGACGTCATTGGCGATTGAGAACGTCGTCAGCGCGCCGCGCGTGATCAAGAGCTGCTTGCCGACCTCGACGATCTCGATCAGCTTCGTCGGGTTGGAGTCGAGGTCGACCATGTTCCCGGCCTCGCGGGCGGCCTGGGTACCCGTGTTCATCGCCACGCCGACGTCGGCCTGGGCGAGCGCCGGCGCGTCGTTGGTCCCGTCACCGGTCATTGCAACGAGCCGGCCACTGGCCTGCTGGTCCTTGATCAGCGCCAGCTTCGCCTCCGGCGTGGCCTCGGCGAGGAAGTCGTCGACGCCTGACTCCTCGGCGATCTTCGCGGCGGTCAGCCGGTTATCACCCGTCACCATCACGGTGCGGATGCCCATCGCGCGCAGCTGGTCGAAGCGCTCCTTCATGCCTTCCTTGATCGTGTCCTTGAGATAGACGACGCCGAGAATCTGGCTGTCGCGCGCAACAGCCAGGGGAGTGCCGCCTTCCCGCCCGATCCGGTCGAGTTGAGCCTGCAGCTCGGGCGGCGCCTCGCCACCCTCATCGCGAACCCAGGCGATGATCGCGTCACCGGCGCCTTTGCGCAGCTGCTGGCCGGCCCAGTCGACGCCGCTCATCCGCGTCTGCGCGGTGAACGGCACGAATGTGGCGTCGCCAGCCGACATGTCGTGCTCGCGGATGCCGTATTGCTTTGCGAGCACGACGATCGAGCGACCCTCCGGCGTCTCGTCGGCGAGCGATGCGAGCTGAGCAGCTTCGGCCAGCTCGGCCTCCGCAACGCCGGGCATCGGGATGAACTCGAAGGCCTGGCGGTTGCCGAGCGTGATCGTGCCGGTCTTGTCGAGCAGCAGGACGTCGATGTCGCCAGAGGCCTCGACGGCGCGTCCTGACAGCGCGAGGACGTTTCGGCGCACCAAGCGGTCCATGCCGGCAATGCCGATCGCCGAGAGCAGCGCCCCGATCGTCGTCGGGATCAGCGCGACGAGCAGCGCGATCAGCGTCGTCTCGGAGATCGCCGTATGCGAGAACAGGCCGAAAGGCCGCAGCGTCGCGACGACGATCATGAAGATCAGCGTCAGTCCGGCGAGCAGGATGTTCAGCGCGATCTCGTTCGGCGTCTTGCGCCGCTCCGCGCCCTCGACGAGTGCGATCATCCGGTCGAGGAAGGATTTCCCTGGCTCCTGGGTGATCTCGACGACGATCCGGTCCGAGGTGACGCGCGTGCCGCCGGTCACGGCGCTGCGGTCGCCGCCGGACTCACGAATCACGGGTGCGGACTCGCCGGTGATCGCCGACTCGTCGACTGTCGCGATGCCGTCGATCACGGTACCGTCGCCGGGGATCACCTCGCCGG
Organism: Solirubrobacteraceae bacterium; assembly: GCA_050015415.1. Taxonomy (GTDB): domain Bacteria; phylum Actinomycetota; class Thermoleophilia; order Solirubrobacterales; family Solirubrobacteraceae; genus Palsa-513. Next base: position 2,108 of record JBEKBL010000069.1, on the reverse strand, counting down.
CGAGGACCACGACCACGTCGCCGCGCGCCAGCTCGGCCGCAGGCCGGATCGTGCCGTCCTGCATCGTCGCCATCGTCTCCTTGCGCATCGAGCGCAGCGTGTCCGCCTGGGCACGACCTCGTCCCTCGGCGAACGCCTCGGCCATGTTGGCGAAGACCACCGTGAGCCAGAGCCAGATCGAGATCGTGAACGTGAACCACGACGGCTCATAGCCGCCGAGTGAGCGGCCACCGCCGACCTGAATGAACCACGTGACGGTCGTGATGACGGCGCCGATCTCGACGACGAACATCACCGGGTTGCGGATCTGCACCCGCGGGTCGAGCTTCTTCAGGCTGTCGAGCAGCGCGCGGACGACGATGTCGCGGCGGAAGAGCGAGATTGCGGCGCGCTCATGGGTCACTTGAGGCGTTGACATCTACTTGCTCCCCTTGCCGGTGCGGTCAAGTGCGAGGTTGAGTTCGAGCACGTCGACCCCAGGCTCGCCGAGGAATCCGAGGCTGCGTGCGGTCGTGTACTGCGCGACGAGTCGGTCGACGCTCGCGAGCGAAAGACGGCGCACGGCGGCGACGCGGTAGGCCTGGATCTTGGCGTTCGCGACCGAGATGTCCGGGTCGATTCCCGAGGCGGACGTGTCGGCGGCGTCGACCGGAACCTGCGCCGCACTCGTGACGCGAGGGTCATAGAGCCGCTTGTCAGGCGCGGTGTTGAGCGCGAGGTAGCCGGCGATGTTGCTCTGGAGTGCCGCGAGCGTGACTGTGCTGTTCGGTCCGTAGTTGGCGAACGAGCTGCCCGCCGCGTTGTCCGCCGGCAGCGTGCCTGATGGCCGCGTCTGGAAGTAGCGCGGATCGGGCTGCGTAACCGGCGCGCCCTTGCTCATCTCGACCTTCCCGTTCTTTCCGATGACGTTCTCGTAGAACTGCTGGCCGATCAGCGCCGATCCGACGACCTTGCCGTCGCGCTTGATCAGCGAGCCGTCGGCCTTGCCCGGGAAGATGACCTGCCCAACACCGGTTACGAGCAGCGGGTAGCCGAGGCCGAATAGGCTCGTGATCACGATCATCGAGCGGAACGCGGTGAGCAGGTCGCGCCGCATCAGTGGTAGAGGTGTCCGGTCAGGGCCTGAACGATCGGCCCGAGCAGCAGAGCGGGGAAGAAGGTGAGCGCCCCGACGAGGATGATCACGCCGATCAGCAACACCACGAACGTCGCGTTGTCGGTGCGCATCGTGCCGAGTCCGACCGGACTGACGCGCTTGCCGGCGAGCGCACCGGCCACCGCGAGCGCGAAGAGGATCGGCGCGTAGCGCGCGAACAAAGCCGTGAAGCCACCGAGCAGATCGGCGAACGTGATGCCGTGCGCGCCGGCGTTTCCGGCGTTCGGCTGGATGAAGCCCGTGTAGCCGGCGAACGCCGAGCCGTTGTTGTTGGCCTGTGAGAGATAGGCATAGAAAGTCTCCGAGAAGCCCTGCGGTCCGCCCGCCGCGACTGAGGAGATCGACGCTCGCCCGGCTGCGCTCGCCGTCGCAAGGGCGGTCGAGAAGAGCGCTGTGAGGGGTGTTATCAGCAGCCCGAGAGCGACCAGCTTGATCTCCCGCGCCTCGATCTTCTTGCCGAGGAACTCCGGTGTTCGTCCGACCATCAGGCCGCCGAGGAAGACGGCCAGCAGCACGTAGAGAAGGATCGAGTAGAGGCCGGTGCCGACACCGCCGAAGATCACCTCGCTCGCCGATAGGTTGGCGAACGGGACGGCGCCGCCGAGGCCCGTGAAGGACTCGATCGAGCTGTTGACCGCGCCGCACGAGGTGACCGTCGTGACCACGTCGAACAGCGCCGAGTTGGCAATGCCGAAGCGCTGCTCCTTGCCCTCAAGGTTCCCGCCGGTCGAGTCTGCGATCACCTGGGTGTGAAGGCCGGCCGCATGCTGAGCGGGCGAGCCGTGCGCCTCGGCGGCATAGGCGACGGTGACCGCGGCGAAGAAGAGGATGAACATCGTCGCGAAGACCGCGATCGCCTGGCGCCGCGAGCCGACCATCTTGCCGTAGGTGAACACGAGCCCGGCAGGGATCGCCAGCACGATCAGCATCTCGTAGAAGTTCGTGAAGCCGT
>JBEKBL010000068.1:0-8604 GCA_050015415.1 Solirubrobacteraceae bacterium | reverse complement strand
CGAGGTGATCTGCGGCACGATCGCCGGCGAGCATCTTTTGATCGCCGCCGAGGCCGGCCGCGCGGACCGTCTCTACATGCGCCCGCGCGTCGGCACCCGCCTGCCCTTCATGCCCCCCCTTGCATTACTCGGCGTCCCCTACCTCGACCCCAAAGCCCAGCAAGCCTGGCTCGACCGTCTCGGACCCGAAGCCACCCAAACGGACCGCGACAACTACATGACCGCCGCCACGCTCGCCGGGCAGCGCGGCTACACGATCGAGCTCGAAACCCCCACCCGAGCGCAGATCGGGATGCTCATGGGACAGCTCGCCCAAGACCCCCGCTCACCCGAACTCAACGCCCAGCTCCAACAACTGGTGCTCCAACTCGGCCACGAAGAGCACACCCTCACCGAGCTCGAACCCGACCACACCTACCAGGTCAACAACATCCAAACGCCGATCTTCGACCACCGCGCCCAACTCGTCACCGGCCTCATCCTCCTCGGCTACGACCAGCCGCTCACCACGCAGCAGATCCGGAGCTACCTCCACACCCTCCGCCAAGCCGCTGACACGATCACCCGCACCACCGGCGGACACCCACCCAACTAGCAACGCACCCACCAGGCCCCGGTCACGCGAGATTCGAGTCCTGGCCGGCCCATCGCCTGAGGACTGTGGCGGTCCCCACTCAGGGCGCTCCCGCGGCAAGCGTGAGGTCAGTGCAGCGGACCGGCACGCTAGCCTGCCGACGATGCGCGAGCCGGCCGCACCGATGCTGCACCTTCGCAGCGGCGTCCTGATGCCACAGCTCGGACTTGGAACCTCGCCGATGTCGAGCCGCGAAGTCGAGCCCGCGATCGTCGCAGCGGTCGAAGCGGGGTACCGTCTGTTCGACACCGCCTACGCATACGGCAACGAGGAGGGGGTAGGAGCCGGCGTAAGAGCGTGCGGAATCCCACGCGAGCAGCTGTTCATCACGAGCAAGCTGAACGGTCCGTGGCACGGCTACGAAGGGGTCCAGGAGGCCTGGGCCGGGAGCGTGGAGCGCCTGGGCTTCGACTACGTCGATCTCTTCCTGATCCACTGGCCGCTCCCCGCCCAGGACCGCTATGTGGATGCGGTGCGCGGTCTCGCGAAGCTGCTCGAGGACGGGCGCATCCGCGCGTTCGGCGTCTCGAACTTCAAGCCCGCGCACCTTGACCGGGTCCTCCGCGAAACGGGCCTCGTACCGGATGTCAACCAGATCCACCTGAACCCGTACCTCACGCGCGACGAGCTCCGCGCCTACCACACCGCGCACGGCATACTCACGCAGTCCTACAACCCGCTCGGTGGTGGCGGCGAGGTGCTCGCTGAGCCGGTGATCGTCGCGACCGCGGAACGCCACGACAAGACCCCGGCCCAGGTCATCCTCCGCTGGCACATGCAGCTCGGCCTCGCCGCGGTTCCGAGGTCGCAGCAGCCGGAGCGCATGCGCCAGAACATCGACGTCTTCGACTGGACGTTGACGGACGCTGAGGTCGCGGCGATCGCGGCGCTCGATCGTGGCGAGGGAGCGGTGGCGTGGGACTCTGACGTGAAGGGGCACTGAGGCCGAGGACGACGCAGCGGCTAGCGGCGTTCCCGTGCGTTGAAGGCGGCGTGACCGGGACGGCCCGCGCCACGACTCGCCGATTTCAGTTCCGACCGTTCGCTCTGCGTCATCGGGCGACTGGTAGGGGCATGACCAGGCCGGGGGACCGGTCATGCACGGTCCCCCGGCATAGAGGCTTACGCGTCAGAGCCCAATGGCCTGGAAGTCGTGGCTGATAACGGCCTCCGCGCCAGCGGCATCGACTGCGCCCGTTGCTGTCAAGTTCACCCAACCCATCGTGGCGACAACCGGACCATCGATTGCGATGACACTTGCGGGAGCGGTCGCCGAGCACTTGCCTGCTGTGAACGCCTCGGTGCCGACGCCCGTGATCGGCGTCGGATATACCGCCGTACCGGGGCAGGGGTTCTGGGTCTGGGCCACTGTCAAGTCTTGCTTATATTGGGCAGCGGCTTGAGCGTCGGCATTGATCGGGCCACCGGTGAGCTTCTGGCCTTGAATCGTGATGCCGAACTCGCTGACCGTGCCGCTGACGCCGCCATTCACGGTGCCAGTGACAACGTAGTTACCGGAGCACAGGCCGGCGGTCGGCTCCGCGCCGATGGCGGGCTGCCCGCTGACGTCAGACTGCCCGGCCGACACGTCGAGTCCGGTGAGCGAGCTCATCTCCGACACCGAGATGATGCTGTCGCAGTTAGCGAGCAGCTGCTTCGTGGCCTTCGGTTCTGATTGCTTGTGAGCCGGCTTCGCCGGTTTGTGCCGTTTCTTGGCGTCAGCCCCGGCGGTGAAAGTACCCGCGACGATCAGAGTGCCGATCAACGCGCTGAGACTGCAGCGGAAAACTCGCGACCTCAAACCCATCTTGCCTCCGGTCATTAGCGATTCGCTCGGCGGACTTCGGGCGGCAAGTTGAGAAGTCGATGCTTGCTGTCAACGACCACTTGGGACGCGAAGCGTGTCCCCGAGCATGTCCCGGGGTTATCGACGTTCGGACAAAAAGCCTTGAACCGAGCGGCGCGTGTGCCAGTGGACGATTGACCGATGCACCCGACAGGAGGTGATTGGTCGCCACGAGGTTATCTTGCGATGGACCACGAACCCTCGCCTCCGTCGATCGCCGACAGCCTGCCACGTTGGCAGGATCCGAAGCTCAGGTTGTGTTCAGAGTTGCTGGCCTTCGCGTCGATCTTCAGCAGTAGCGCCTGATAACTGCAGGCCGACTTTGGCAGCTCGCCGATGAAGAAGCCGGTTCCGTCGGCGTCCACGGTCTTGCTGCGATAGAGCAGTGCCCGCGCTGTAAACGAGTCTGGCGACGTCGCGTAGACCTCGGCAGTGGCGGACCCGAGATAGCCGCTCACACCGATCACGATGCCGTTGCCACCGGCGGGGGGATCGAGCAACTCGAACTCGGCCGGGTTGGGTGCGCCCGGACAGATCCCAAACGCGTGGCCGTCCAGCGAGGCTCGTGGAGACCGTCCGCAGGCGGGCTCCTGCGCGCCTCAGCCGCCGATGCGTATCAGCTTCTTGTTGACGAACTCGTCCGCGCCGAAACGGCCGAGCTCCCGACCGAATCCAGAGCGCTTGACGCCGCCGAACGGAAGCTCGGCTCCGTCTGCGCCGACGATGTTGACGTACACCATGCCCGTGTCGAGGCCGTTCGCGACGCGAAGCGCCTGCTCGGGGTCATTCGTCATCACGTAGGACCCGAGGCCGAACGGCGTGTCGTTGGCGAGCGCCACGGCCTCCTCCTCTGAACCGACCCGGTAGATCGCCGCGACGGGACCGAAGAGCTCCTCGCGGTACGCGGGATTATCGGGTGTGATGCCGGTCAAAACGGTCGGCGGATAGAACGCGCCGTCGCGCTCCCCGTGCGCGACGCGCGTGGCGCCGGCCGAGACGGCGCGCTCGACCTGGTCCTCGAGGCGGTCTGCGGCGAGCGTCGAGGACAGCGGACCGATCGTCGCGTCCTCTGACGTTGGGTCCTCTGGCTTCACAGACGTGATCGCAGCGGTGAACTTCTCGAGGAACGGCTCGTAGAGGTCGTCGATCACGATGAAGCGCTTGGCTGCGTTGCACGCCTGCCCGGTGTTCTCGAGTCGAGCGTCAACCGCCGACTCGACGACCGCGTCGAGGTCGTCGGTGCCGAGCAAGATGAACGGGTCCGAACCGCCGAGCTCGAGGACGACCTTCTTCAGGTTGCGCCCGGCGATCTCGGCCACCGCGGCGCCAGCCCGCTCGGACCCCGTCAGCGAGACGCCCCGAACCCGAGGGTCGCCGATGACCCACTCCACCTGCTCGTTCGTCGCGTAGATGTTCGTGTAGGCACCGGCGGGGAAGCCGGCGTCGAGAAAGACCTGCTGCAGAGCCTCAGCCGATTCCGGGCACTGGGGAGCGTGCTTGAGCAGGATCGTGTTGCCGATCACGAGGTTGGGACCCGCAAAGCGGGCAACCTGATAGCCCGGGTAGTTCCACGGCATGATCCCGAGCAGCACACCGAGAGATCCGCGGCGCACGACCGCAGACCCCTCACCAGCGAGCAATGTGATCGGCTCGTCTGCCATCAGCGACTCAGCGTTGTCGGCATAGAACTCGTAGATCGCGGCGCAGAACTCGACCTCGCCCACAGCCTGCGCGATCGGCTTGCCCACCTCGCGCACGATGATCTCCCCGAGTGCTCGAGCCCGCTCGAGGTGGAGCTCGCCGACTCGGCGCACGAGCGCAGCACGCTCGGCAACGGTCGACGAGGCCGACCAGCTGCGGTGCGCGTCATCCGCGCTCGTGATCGCGTCCCGCAACTCCGCGTCGGTGATCGTCGGGTACGTCCTGAGCGTCAGACCAGTTGCGGGATTGACGACGGCGTAATCACCCATAAAAACCCCACTCTCTCAATACGGACGCCGGGGAGGCATCGCCCAGCTTGGGAGGTGCAGGGTAACGTAACCACCGAGGGCCGCGATCGTCCGGAGGTGGGGAGGTCATCGCGTCAGGCGACACGGCCGCATTCGCACCGAGGCCGCGGTCAGCGACATGTGCCCGGGCACGCGGCGCGTCCGTCGATCGTTACTCCGCTGAGCGCAGCATTGCCGGATCGAGACGGTGCTCCTCGTTGTGTGGGAGCACGACTTGGGCGGCTTCGTCGGGCGTGACGTGCGGGTAGAGCGCTTTCAGGACGGCGATCGCGGCGAGGCCGCCGGCGAGTTCGGCTACGACGAATCCCGGGACGGAGGCGGGTGCGATGCCGGCAAAGGTGTTCGAGAAGATCCTGCCGACGGCGATTGCCGGGTTGGCGAAGCTCGTTGAGCTGGTGAAGAAGTAGGCGGCGCCGATGTAGGCGCCGACGGCGGCGGGCGCGGCGTTGCCGCGCTTGGTGCGCGCGAGCGCGAAGATCACGAGCAGCAAGCCGAGCGTCGCGATCACTTCCGCGAAGAGGTGCGACGGGGACCCGCGGTGCTTCGTCGAGATCGTGATCGCGGTCTCGGCGAACATCGCGTTGGCGGTGATCGCGCCGGTGACGGCGCCGGCGATCTGGGCGGGTGCGTATGCGAGCGCGTCGCGCCAGCGCAGGCCGCCGAAGCTCGCGTCGACGAGCGAGACGACGGGGTTGAAGTGCCCGCCGGAGACCGGGCCGAACATCAGGATGATCGTGTACAGGCCGGCCGCCGTCGCGGCGGCATTTTCGAAGAGCTCCAGCCCGACGTCCGTCGGCGACAGTCGCGCGGCGGCGATGCCCGAACCGATCACGACGGCGGCCAGAAACGCCGAGCCGAGGTACTCGGCGAGCAGGCGTCGTGGCAGGTCAGGCGTGCTCACGCGGTGCGATCCGTTCGGCGATCAGTTGTTTGACGCGTTGCTCGATCGTGTCGCGTACCTCGCGGACTTCGTCGATTGGACGGCCGGCAGGGTCCGGGAGCTCCCAGTCCTCGACTGTTGTGGGGACGTAGGGGCAGGCGTCGCCGCAGCCCATCGTGACCGCGAGATCCGCGCGCTGCTGCATCTCGACAGTCAACTTCTTCGGAGTGCGAGCGGAGACATTGATCCCGATCTCGCGCATAACCGCCACCACCTCGGGCCACACCCGCTCGGCTGGGTTGGTGCCCGCCGACTCCGCCTCGGCTCCCGGCGGAGCATCCCGCTCGAAGAACGCCTGCGCCATCTGTGAGCGCCCGGCGTTGTGGTTACAGACGAACAACACGTAGGTCATTGCTCCTCCTTGAGCCCATCGCCGTAAACGTCGAGCACGCCAAACACTATTAGATTGACAGGCATCGTTTCAATCGATATAAGTAGATTGATGAGCGTCGATCTGGAACTAGCGCCGAAGACGAAGCGCGCGGCCGGCGAGCCGTGCTGCGCGCCGGTCGTCTACCCCGACGTCGAGCGCGAACACGCGCAACGAATGGCGCAGATCGCAAAGGCGCTCGGCGATCCCGTGCGCATCCAGCTCGTAGACGTGCTGCGAAAGCACGCAGGGAAGGTCTGTGTCTGCGAGCTCGTGCCGCTCTTTGACCTCCAGCAACCGACGGTGTCACACCATCTGAAGGTCCTGCGCGAGGCTGGGATCGTCGGCTCCGAGCGACAGGGCCTCTGGGCCTACTACTACGTGATCCCCGACGCGCTCGGGGAGCTGTCCGCATGGCTGAGCTGAACGACATCCGCGAAAGGGTTCGCGAGCGCTACGCCGCAGCGGCCACCAACAGCGCGCCGAGCGAGGGGAGCTGCTGCGCACCAATCCGCCTCACCGCGAACCCGACCGACGACACCAGGGTGTTCGGCGGCGAGCTTTACGACGAAGCCACCCGTCAAGGTCTCCCGGAGGCGGCGCTCGACGCGTCGCTCGGCTGCGGCGTACCGACCGCTGTCGCCGACCTCCACGAGGGTGAGATCGTCCTCGATCTCGGCTCAGGCGCCGGCGCGGACGTCCTGATCTCCGCTGGCCGGGTCGGTCCGACCGGCAAGGCGATCGGACTCGACATGACCGACGAGATGCTCGAGCTCGCGCGCGCCAATGCGACCGCCGCCGGCGTGACCAACGTCGAGTTCGTCAAGGGCTACCTCGAGGCGATGCCGCTGCCGGACGCGAGCGTTGACGTCGTCATCTCCAACTGCGTCATCAACCTCTCCGCCGACAAGCCCAAGGTCATCGCCGAAGCCGCACGCGTCCTGCGCCCCGGCGGGCGCTTCGCGGTCTCCGACGTGATCGCCGACCCCGACCTGGACGACGCCACCAAAGCAGCGGTGGCCGAATGGACCGGCTGCATCGCCGGCGCCCTGACCGAAGCCGAATTCCGCGCCGCCCTCACAACCGCCGGCTTTGAGAACGTCGAGATCCGGCCCACCCACCGCGTCCACGAAAACGCCAGCGCAGCGATCATCAGCGCCCGCACACCACCCGCCGGCGCCTGCTGCACTCCGGGCGCACTCGCCGAGTGCTGCGAACCGAAAGCAAACAGGACTGCTGCGGAGCGCTGACCGCTGCCGCGCCGGCCAGCTGCGGCTGCAGCTAGGAGCAACCGTCACGACAGCGACGAGACGACGCGATCCAGGCGTCGCGGGAGAATTGGTGAGCGACTCGAAGCTGATGCCGCGAACGCCAGCCCGACGATCGTCGGGCTGGCTAACGCGGGCGCCGCGGCGCGCGCCCCAGCGTGAGCGCGCAGGTCGGACATGCGGCAACAGCCCGTCTTGCGTGCGCTTCGAGCTCTGGCGGGATCGGGCGTGGATCGACGATCGGATAGCCCCACTCGTCGAGGGCGATCAGCTCGGGAAGGAGCTCCGCGCACATGCCGTGCGCATCGCAGTCGATCCAGTTGATGCGTAGCTCGAGAGGCACTGATCAGGCCGCCATGCGTCGCGCCAGCGGCCGGGAGATGGGGAGGATGCGCCGTCGCGCGCATCCTTCACAGATTCCGTGGCGGGCGTGATCAGCGAACTCCGCGGCGAAAAGGCTCAGTGCACTTTCGACGAGCTTGGCCACACCGTCGGGGTGCCCGCACGCTCCGCGTCCGCGGACCAGCGATGACCAGCGCGCAAGCTGCTCCAGTGGAGCATCGCCGGCGGTGCCGTGCTGGACGCGTTGCAGGGTTGCGGCGATCGATCCGAGTCCGTTGACGCAAGGCCCGCATTGTCCGGCGCCCTCCTCGGACAGCCAGCCTGCGATGCGCGCCACCTCCGCCACTGCGCATGCTGAGGTCGGTAGGGCGACGACGATTCCGGCACCCAACGTGGCGCCGCTGGTCGCGAGCTGTGTCTCGCCGAGACCCAGCTGCATGCCGCGCTCCGGTTCGACCCACGTGCCCGCGTAGCCGCCGAGCAGAAGCGCCTGTACCGACGTGGTGAAGCCGCCTGCGGCGCTGACGAGTGCGCTGAGCGGCGCCCCGCACTCGATCTCATAGACGCCTGGAGCGGCGAACGCGCCGCTGACGCTGACGAGCCTCGAGCCAGGGTCCTCTGTTGTGCCGGTCTCCCGAAACCATGCCGCACCGTGGCGCGCGATCAGTGCGACGTGGGCCAGCGTCTCGACGTTGTCCACGAGCGTCGGTCGTCCGCCGACGCCGCGTTCGTACACTCGCGGCGGGATCGCCGTCGGCTTGGCAGCGGGGCCGCCGTTGAGGAAGTTGACGAGCGCCGCCTCCTGGCCACTCACATAACCGTGCGGGACGGTAACAACGCGCACCCGCGGCGTGCCGCTCCGGCGGTCGTGGCGCTCGGACAACGCGACCTCGACTGCGCGCCGGGCGTGGGGCGCATGCTCGCCGACGGCGATCACGATGTCGCTCGCACCGCCGGCACGGGCGGCGAGCAGCGCCCCATCGATCACGAGGTGCGGAAGGCGCTCGAGCAGCAGGCGGTCCTTGCTGCTCGCCGGGTCCCCTTCGCAGCCGTTGGCAACCACAACCGCGCGACCGCGCGCGCGAGCCACTGCCTGCAGCTTGATCGCGGTCGGGAACGCCGCGCCTCCTTGGCCCCGCAGGCCGGACTCCGTGAGTTCCAATTCGAGCGCGTTGTCGTGGCGGCCGCGCGCGAT
>JBEKBL010000067.1:0-8742 GCA_050015415.1 Solirubrobacteraceae bacterium | reverse complement strand
AAAGCACGACACTGAGTAAAGCGACCCCGTTCCGCCCTCCAGGTCGGCCGTGGTTGTAGCTGGGGTGCCCGGCGTCACTGGGTTGAACGTGACCTCATTGCCGCCGGCATCAATCGCAGTGCAGTGGGTCGTGTCCGGGCAGGACACCACATAAAGGGCATGATTCGCCGCCGGCGTCGCCGTATCGATGATGGTCGGCGTGAGCGGCGTGACCGGCGGCGACTGCGGGTTGAACGTCACCTCGCCGCCCCCATCGTCGACGGCGGTGCACTGGTCCGCCGCCGGGCAGGATAGGCGCTCGGTGTCGCCGGCGCTGTCGACGGTCGTGCCGCTGATGATGCCCAGAGTCTCGGGGTCGAACGTGACCTCGCCGCCATTGCGATCGAGGGCCGTGCACTGGCCGGTCGAGTAACACGAGATGCCGTAAAAGGTGTTGTACCGGTCGATCACCGCGGGGCCGGCGATGATCTGTCCGTTGGACGGATTGAAGCTCACCGCGGCGCCGCGGGCGTCCAACGCGACGCACAGGCCGGTTGAGGGGCACGAGACCGCTCGCAGCAGCTGGATGCCGTCGATGTCGACCGGTGCCTGGGCGGTACTCGTCTGCGGATTGAATGTCACCTCTTGCCCGTTGAAGTCGATGCCGACGCACTGGGTCGTCGACGCGCAGGAGTCGCTGAGCATCGTGCCGCCGTTGTGGTCGATATTGACCGCGGGGGTCCACGTGGTCGTGCTCGCCTGAGCCGCGCCGGCGAAGGCCAGCGACAGCGCGAACGCGGCGATGAGGGTCGTCAAGCCCGCCGACCTGCGACGCCCCCCACGGGCCACCCTACGCGCCACAGATATCCGGGTTGACAGTTCCATACTGGTCTCCTCTCGGTTCTTTCCACCGGTTCGACTTCTTGCGTTAACCGCGCCACTGGACAAATGTTCCGGTGGAGCGAGGCACTCCAAAGCTCTGCGGCGCCGACACTAACCAGGAGTGCCTGGTGATCCCGGGCAAGTTGGGCACCCCAGGCCTGGTGAGGTTGACCGATCTGACTGGGGGAATCTCTCCCCAGCGCAATCAGGCGGCGGCGAGGCTCAAGCGGACGTGCCGAGCTTGGCCACGCCGTGGTGCCTCACGGATGCTGCCATACCCGGACGTAGTCGACGCGGTATGTCGCTGCGCGGCTTGGGCCGCCGTACTGCGCATCGGCACCGATGCCGAGGATCAGGTACATCGGCGCCGACGTGACGCCGTGGATGATCCGGCCGACGCGACGACCGTCGTAGTAGTAGGTCACGCTCCCCGGCTCCCAGTCGGATCCGAAGGTGTGCCAGCCTGCGGTCACCGGCATCGTGTCGCAGTTACCGCGGGCGCCCAGCGGAGAGTGGAAGTGCCAGCAAAGCTGGCCGTGCAACCCCTCGGCGATGTCGTCCTCGCCATCGGTTGGCCAGTGCTGTCCGGCGGTCCAGAAACTCGGCCAGTCGTAGACGACGCCGGATCGGGAGACGGCCACCCGAGCCCGGATCTGGGCGAATCCGTAGGTGTAGGAGAACTTCCCGTCGCTGGTCACGATCCCAGCGGAGTAGCGCCGCGTTTTCCCCTCGCAGAACTCGGGCTTGATCGCCACGCTGACGTTCAGCGAGCCACCGCGGACCGACACGCGACGCGGATCGAAGCACTCCGGAACGGTCGGATTCACCGGCCAGGTGACGCCCGAGCCGAACCAGCCCGTCGACCAATGCGCCTGATCGAGGCTGGTGCCGTTGAAGTCGTCGTCGAAGACGAGGTGCCAGTTCCCCCGATCGCCGTTTGGCACGGGCGCTCGACCCGTCCGCAACGCGATAGCCGCGAGCACGCCGCCTGCGACGAGCACCAGCACGAGCGCGACGAGCACCCGGCGACGACCGCGCCCCGCGTGAGGACCGTCCTGCCGGCCGGCGTCACCGCTCACCTCCGGAGGTCCGGCGTTGGGCCTGACGTAGCCGGCACTCGGAATGACCGTCGGTGCATTGCGAGTGCGTCGGCTTCTCCTGAAGATTGGCTCAGGGTAGCGAACGCTGCGGGCCGCTCAGCGCACCCAGGCATCGTACGTTCGTCCAGGGCCGGTGCGACTCGCCGTCGCCGGCGCCGAAGGCACTCTTGTGAGGTTTCGCAAGAGCGCCGTTGGCGCCCTCTCGGCGTGCGCGCTTGCGAGCGCGATCGTTTCGGCCCCCGCGAGCGCTCAGCGACCGGCACCGGTGTCGCACGCAGCCGGATCGACCGCGCTGGTCTTGCGGGTACCGGCCCCCGGCGTCTACGGCGTCAGCGTCACGATCACCAACGCGCCCAGTCGACGGAGCCTCGCGAAACTCCGGATCGGCAGGCGGGTCAGCCGCGTCGGTGTCGGCGGATCGCGCGATCGCTCGCAGCTGAGACTCCAGGCCACGATCCGCGGGCGCGTGCTCGCGATTCATGCGGCCGACCGATACGCGGTCTTGCACCTCGCGGTGCGCGCTCACCGGCTGCGCTCGCTCGTTGCCCCGCACCCGCACAAGGGCAGCACGGCCGGGACGGCGGCAAACGCGACCGGCATCGCGGTCCCTGACGCCGCGCTGACGCCGGCCCCTGCGCTCCCGACAGCGGCCGCCCCCGCTCCTGCCGGCGTCCCCGGCCCCCCGGGAGACGCGGCCAGCTGGCATCAGGTGTTCGACGACGAGTTCGATGGCTCGAGCCTCGACGCGTCCAAGTGGTCAACCGGCTGGTATGGCTCCGGAATCACCGCGCCGGTGAATCCGGAGGAGCTCGAGTGCTACGACCCGGCACAGGTCGTTGAAGGCGCCGGTGAGCTCGACCTCAACCTCGTCGCCGAGTCCGAAAGCTGCGGCGGGCAGACGCGGCCCTACGCCTCGGGCCTCATCAGCACCGCCGGCAAGTTCAGCTACACCTACGGCTACGTCGAAGTCCGAGCCTGGCTTCCGGGCACGGGCACGATCAACGACTGGCCGGGGATCTGGGCCGATGGACAGTCCTGGCCGACCGACGGCGAGCTCGACGTCGTCGAGGGCCTCGGCGGACTGGCCTGCTGGCATTTCCATGACCCGCAGGGGGCGCCGGGCGGCTGCGCTGCCGGGTCGAGCTACACCGGCGGCTGGCACACCTACGGGGCTGACTGGGAGCCGGGGAGCGTGACCTACTACTACGACGGCACGGTCGTCGGCACGATCACGACCGGCGTCACGAGCGCGCCGATGTACCTGATTCTCGATCTCGCTGCCGACAACGCCTACGGTGGGCCGCTGGCGGCCCCGGCGACGATGCGCGTCGACTACGTGCGCGTTTGGCAGCACTCGTGAGCAAGCTGGCGCAGCCGGCCCGAGCGGTCCGACAGCAGACCACTCGTGTACGTTACGGCCCGTGGCGAACGCTATGAAGAAGCCGCTCGCGCTCGTCGTGTCCGCAGTGGAGCGGCTGCGGATGTGGCTTTTGACACAGCGCTGGTTTACGAGTGTCCTGCTGCCGGCGCTGCCGCGCCAGCTGCGCTGGTTCCTGCGCAAGGTGTACCTGGCGCCGGTTGACCTCGCTGACCGCCTGCTCGGCCGTCGCAACACCGACCTGCCGCCAAAAGCCGGGACCTTCACCGGGGCCGTCCACGACTTCGCCGCCAGCGGCGAGGCGCTCTTGGATGCGCTTCGCGACGCCGCGGGACTGACACCGTCGTCGCATATCCTCGACATCGGCTGCGGCGTCGGCCGCCTAGCCGTGCCGGCCTCCCGCTTCCTCGATGCGGACGGCGGCTATGAGGGAATCGACATCGTTCCCGAGGGCATCACGTGGTGCAAAGAGCACATCTCGAGCCCGCACGACAACGTTCACTTCACGCTGGCTGACGTCTACAACAAGGAATACAACCCCAAGGGCACGCTGAAGGCGTCCGATTACCGCCTCCCCTACGAGGACGAGACATTCGACGTCATCGTGCTCATATCGGTCTTCACGCACATGGTGCCGGCCGAGGTCGAGCAGTACGTCGGCGAGATCGGGCGGGTGCTCAAGCAGGGCGGTCGCGTCTTTGCCTCCTACTTCCTGATCACGCCCGAGTCGCGCCGGTTGATGGACTCGCCTGCCAGCGGGATGCGCTTCAAGCATCATCTGGACCCCCATTGGGTGATCAGCACGAAGGTCCCTGAGCTCGCGGTCGCCTACGACGAGCCCTACATCCGCGAGCTCTATGTCAGGAGCGGGCTCTCGGGCGAGCCTGACCTTTACATCGGCGCATGGTGTGGTCGCGCAGGTCACTGGCCGACCGACTCGGGACTTGGCGACCAGGACACGCTGGTCGCCGCAAAGCTCTGAGCGCAGCTCGGCTCGCAACAGCTTGCGGCCAGCACTGGCCTACGTCGTTCGTCTAGTACGAACGCCTGGGTAGGAAACCGCCACAACGCCGTATTTTGGGCCCGCTATGCTTCACCGCTAGCAGTCGGCAGTTTCCGTGCGCGCATCGCGCGACGGTAGCTGTGGACGGAACAATTAGGCCAAACGTCCAAGTCCCCGTCGGTCCAAGGAGGAGGAGCAGCGGAGATTGATCCGTCGCGGCATCACCGTAGTTGCGATCCTAGCCGCGATTGGCTCCTCGGCCGCGCTTGCCTCGGCTCGTTCCGCTCGTAGCTCGCAGGCGGGCCTCGTGACGAGCAGCGTGAGTAAGCCGGTCACGTCATCGGGGCGTTATCTCGTCTTCCTCAGAGTGCGCGCCCGCAAGCCTGGCGAGAGCGTCACGATCTACCTCTCCGACGCCGCGAAGCGACAGCTGCGGTTCTCCTCACGAACGGCCGTCACGCTCCACTACTCGCTCACGGTCAACCAAATGCCTGCGAAGCTCACGGCGCGGGCGGTCAGCCCGCAGCCGGCCGTAGCACTCGCGATGAGCTTCAAGGCTGAAGCTGCCCCGACTCCGCCAACGCCGGCGCCAACCCCGACCGCACCCAGCACGCCCGCGCCGAGCCCGGCGCAGTACCCCAACCCGTACACGAATCTCGTCTGGGACGACGAGTTCAGCGGGGCAGCGGGTAGCGCCCCGAGCTCCGCGAACTGGACCGTCGCGACCGGCCAGGGGCAGTGCGGGGACGGAACGCTCAACAGCAACACGACGAGCGCCGCGAACGTGTCGCAGAACGGCCAGGGACAACTCGCGATCACGGCCCTCGACAACAACGGCTCCTACACCTCGGCCCAGATCGAGTCGGTGCCGGTGACGTCGTTCCCCTACGGCGCAGTCGAGGCAAGGATCCAGCTCCCACCGGGTCAGGGCCTCTGCTCGGCCTTCTGGCTCAACGGCGAGGCGTCCTCAGGCTGCTCGTGGCCGTGCGCCGGCGAGATCGACATCCTCGAATCGCCGGCGTTCGGCACCGACCCGGATTACGCGATCTTCACGCTCCACGGACCGATCACGCCTGACGGGGACGGCGGCAACTACCAGCAGTTCGAAACGAACACAACGGCCCTCGGAGACCTCTCGGCGGGCTACCACACCTACGCGGTGATCTGGAGTCCGAACTCGATCGTCTGGACGATCGACGGCGTCGCATACGCCACGGCGACGCCAAGCAACCTCGTCGCAGGTTCGACCTGGGCCTTCAACGCGTCCCGGGCGTACTCGATCATCCTTGACCTCGCGGTCGGCGGCTGGCCATGCGACAGCAGCGGCAATCCGGTGGCGCCGCCAAGCCCGTGTCCTGGAGCCACGTTCCCGGCGAAGATGCTCGTCGACTGGGTTCGCGTCTACCACTGAGCGGCGTCGCGCGCGTCCAGGGCCGCCGTCACCGGCTCGCACCGGCGACGCGAAGCAGTGGGTCAGTTCAAGCGGAGTGCGCCGCGGCGGCTGATGGCGGCCGAGACACGATCGCTCAGGTCGTCTCTGCCGGACGAAGCCGGAGGGACAAAGCGCCGGACGCGCTGCACCTCGCCGTCATCGAGCCGCTCCATCGCCTGGACGGCGCGAGCCATCAAACGGACCCGCATGCCGGCCGCGAGCCCTGGGGCACGGACGACCGCCGCCGTGACGGTCTCGTCATTCTCTTCGAGCACTTCGTAGACGGCCTCGCTGCCAAGGCAGGTGTGGCGCAGGAAGCACGGGGCCCGTTCGAGGAGGGTGGCAGCCATGGGCTCATGATCAGCATTCGCAGGGCTTCCGCATAGTCCTCTCGACGAGAATCGCCTTGCCGGCGCACCGCTGGACGGTTGTTCGATTTTTCGCCGCGGCGCGCCTGCGCTGCGGTCTCGGCGCCGGCGTTCCAGCACTGATTCGGGGGGAGCGGACGCTACTGTGAGGCGCGTGGAGGCTTCCGATACGGCGCCGGAGAACGGTTCTGGTCTGCCCGACGAGACGATCTCGGTGATCATCTGCAGCTACACGCTCGAGCGCTGGGACGACCTCGAGCGCGCTGTCGCCTCCGCGCAGAACCAGACCCTGCCGCCAAAAGAGGTGATCGTCGTGATCGACGGTGACCCTGAGCTGAAGCGTCGAGCCGATCAGCGCCTGGGCGGCGCTTCGGTACTCATGAACACGCACCCGCCGGGCCTCTCCGGTGCTCGCCAGACCGGCGCCGACCACGCGAGCGGGGCGATCCTCGTCTTCCTCGATGACGACGCGATCGCCGACGGCGACTGGCTCGAGCAGCTTCGTGCGGCCTACGCGGACCCCAACGTGCTTGGCGTCGGAGGTCTGATCGACCCGTTGTGGCGCGAGCCGGCGCCGCGCTGGTTTCCGGCCGAGTTCAACTGGGTCGTCGGCTGCACCTATGCCGGGATGCCGGTCAAGACGACGCGTATCCGCAACGCGATCGGCGCGAATATGTCGGTCTGGGCGAGTGTGCTCGCGAGCGCGGGCGCGTTCGACTCCCGGCTCGGTCGAACCGACGGCCGCAAGGGGCTCTACGGCACGGCCGAGGAGACCGAGTTCGGGATCCGCACGACCGCGGCGCACCCCGGTCGCTACTGGGTGTACCGGCCGGAGGCCCGCGTCCGCCACGTCGTCAGCGCCGAGCGCGCGACGTGGCGCTACTTCATCCGACGTTGTCGCGTCGAGGGCCGCGCCAAGGCGGTGCTGGCCGGCGTTGCGGGGTCTGCCGACGGCCTTGAATCGGAGCGCGTCTACGCGCGCTCGGTGCTGCCACGAGCCGTGGCGCGCGGAATCGGGCAGGCGCTGAAGGGCGATTCAGGCGGACTCGCCCGAGCGGGCGCGATCGTGACCGGGCTCGGTGTGACGACGCTCGCCTACGCGAGCACCCGAATCGCGGCGATCCGACCGGCTCGGCACGGCTGAGCGCCAGCCCCGCCGGCGGACGGCGCTCACGGTCGGGCGGGTCGAGCAGCGAGGCGTCGCTGCGTCCATCGGCTGGCCAGGTAGGCGAACGGGCCTGCCGCGAAGCCCGCACGCTCGATCCAGTCAAACTCCTTCGGGTAGGCGCTCCCCTTGCGCACGTTCTTGCGCGACTCCGGGTCGCGCAGGAAGCGCACTGCGGCGGGCGCGCGCTCGAGGATCGCGCGCGAGTGGCCGTCCACCAGCTGCTTGGTCATCATCGCCGAGAGGCCAACGCCGTAGCTGAAGATCTCGCTGCGCAGGTGCCGGGGGTGGTCGGGATGGCGATGCCAGAGGATCGCCGCAGGGTCATAGACGATCGAATGCCCCGCAAGCAGCACGCGGACGTAGAGGTCGAGGTCCTCGCCGCCGCGCGCTCGCGTTCCCGCTCCGAGCTCGCCGGCAAAGCCGCCGAGCCTGATCGCGACGTCGCGCCGAAGCGCGGTGCAGGCACCGGAGCCGAACTCGCCGGCGGCGAACGGGAACAGCACCGAAGTCGGCTTGCCGATGTGAAAGACGCGACGCTGCCAGCCCTTGCTGAAGCCCGCGAACTGCTCGACCTGCACCTGTGACGGCGTCTCGAGGTCGGCGGGCAGGATCAGACCCGTCACGCAGCCGACACCGCGCTCGCCGGCAAAGCCGCGAGCCAGCCCGCCAACCCAGTTGCGGTCGACGATCACGTCGTCGTCGGTGAAGGCAACGGTATCGCCGGTCGCGACGGCGAGGCCGGCGTTGCGGGCGTGTGAAAGCCCGGCGCGCGACTCCATCACGCAGCGGACGCGGTCGTCAGAGCCGAAACGCCGCGCGATCGTCGCTGCCACGGTCGAGTTGTGCGGCCGATTCTCGACGACGATCACCTCGAACGGGCCCGGTTCGCATTCGAGCACCGAGGCCACCGCCTGGCTGACCGACTCGTCCTTGGCGCACGTGGTGATGACGACGCTCACGCTCGGCAGCTCGACCGGCTCGGCGCTCGCCGGCAGCTCGACCGGCACCTCGGCGAACAGCCCGGCGATCGTCTCGGCCGTGACCACGCCGGTGGCGTCGACTTCGAGCATCCTCGCGGCGACCGGGCGACCACCGCGCGTGCCGACGAGGTAGGCGCTCGCGTAAGGCGTCCCGGCACGCGTGAGGAGCAGGTCCTCAGAGCTTGCGAGGTCGACCAGGCGCACCGCAGCCGGCGCGCGCAGCACGCCGGCTGCTGGATCCTCGCGCCTCATCGCTCGGCGGTATCGGTTACCTGCGCGTGGCGGCTGATGGTGCGCGCCCGGCGCCGCAGCCGGCGGTACTCGCGGAAGGCCCGCGTCCGGTAGCGCTCGCCGCTCCAGGCGATCGGGACGCCACGCCCATCAAGCGCCGCGAGCAGGCTGGTGATCGGTGTGTCGCCCATGATCGTGATCCTTGCGATCGCGAATGGGTC